>NZ_VKAD01000001.1:1800000-2100000 GCF_008041945.1 Reinekea thalattae
TCGTGGCTCTTTGCAAAGCAAAAAACCTGCCTGCTTATAAAAAACTTGTCATTATTGTTAAATTTTTCACTCAAAAGAGGTCAACCGCTGTCTTGCCGATTGTTAATCAACCTCCAGTTTAATGCCAGATTTGACAACACCACGATGCAAGCTGCGCACTAATATTGCCTAGTCGTTCACTTACTGATCGATAGTCTGTATTATTTTGGTGCACATTTTATTCAAACTGCACATTAAAACCACCAATACTACACGCTAACTGCACGTTTGCACTGAATATGATCACTCGACGCCAGTTACAGACATTGAATAAGCGTCAATGATGTTGTTCAATTGGTTTTTTTATCGACATAAGCCATATTGGCTTAGTTCTTGTTTACAAGATGTCCAATTAACGAGCTTGCGGCAATAAAATTCAAATCAAAGCGACTCTCTTCATTACGACTCATTACATTTTCAAAAAGGTATTTTCATGACAGATCGCCCTGCGCTGATTGTTAAAGACATTCATAAGACATTCGGCGAGCACGAAGTATTAAAAGGCATTTCTGTTGAAGCGAATCGAGGCGATGTGATTTCACTAATCGGCTCTTCCGGTTCGGGAAAATCCACTTTTTTACGCTGCATCAATCTATTAGAGACTCCGACTTCTGGTGACATTTGCGTACACGGTGAACAGATCGCCTTTAAGACCAACAAGTCAGGTGAACGGGTGCCAGCCAATGCTCGCCAGGTCGAGCAGATGCGTGCTCAATTATCGATGGTTTTCCAAGGCTTTAACCTCTGGTCACACATGACCGTGCTAGAAAACATCATCGAAGCACCCATGCATGTTTTAGGCTTAAGCAAAGCCGAAGCAACTGAGCGAGCTCATGCACACCTCAATCGTGTCGGCCTTTATGAGCGCAAAGATTATTACCCTGCTCATATGTCTGGTGGCCAACAACAACGTGCCGCCATTGCTCGCGCCTTAGCCATGAACCCTGAGGTCATGTTGTTTGACGAACCCACCTCAGCATTAGATCCAGAATTAGTCGGCGAAGTATTAAAAGTCATGCGTGGCCTTGCCGAAGAAGGCCGCACCATGATCGTAGTGACTCATGAAATGGCGTTCGCGCGTGATGTATCGAACCACGTGGTGTATTTGCATCAGGGTGAAATTGAAGAACAGGGCGACCCAAAACAGGTTTTCTCTAACCCTGAATCAGAACGTATGAAGCAGTTTTTATCACCGAAATACTGAATTCAGTATCGAGGTACGAACAATCGGCATCTAACTACGACTAAATTGTTAATTGTTAAATAAAAATTTTTGTCGCAATGGACTGATCAAAAAACCAGCGATCAAACCCAAGCGACCGAGATTTTAACCGATGTAGGCGTTGAATTTTTTAACCTGAACTTTAACGCTTTACGTTAGTTAAAAATGGTAGCGGGCACAGCCCAGTTTAAACACAATGGAGCAGATAAAATGAAAAAAGCATTTTTAGCATTCGCTGGCGCACTAGCAATGACCAGCGCACTTGAGGCAAAAGACTACGACACTATCCGTGTTGGTGTTGACGCGCCTTACCCGCCTTTCGAATACCGCGCGCCAGACGGCACGTTAACCGGTTTCGAAGTTGAACTGGGTAACGAAGTCTGTAAAGAGATCACTGGCAAAGAATGCGAGTGGGTAATTCAAGCTTGGGATGGCATCATTCCTGGCCTATTGGCTCGTAAATACGACATGATCTTCTCATCTATGTCGATTAACGAAGAGCGTAAAGAACGTGTTCTTTTCTCTGACGCTTACTACAACACACCTTCTGCGTTTTTCGCAGGTGAAGGTTTCAACCCAGCATCAAGCAACGGTACTCGCATCGGTGTACAACGTGGCACAACTCAAGATGCTTACCTAACTGAGTTCCACAAAGACGCTGAGATTGTTCGTTACTCAACCGCTGACGATTCTATCGTTGACCTTAAAGGTGGCCGTTTAGACGCTATCTTCATCGACGCTCCAGTAGGCTATGAACTACTTGCAGGCGAAGAAAGCTTCGGTCAGGTTGGTGATTTTGTAAAAGAGCCAATCAGCATTTTCGGTGAAGGTGCCGGCGCTGCGTTCCGTAAGCGTGACACTGACCTAGAAGAAAAAGTATCTGCTGCGCTTAAAAAGCTAAAAGAGAACGGCACATACGACGCGATCATGGAAAAATACTTCGACTTCGATATCAAAGTATAATTCTACGCAAACTTATTATTCATAAAGAGCAGCCGACATCGTCGGCGCTCTTTTTTAAATTCAATGGTCACCCGAACACTTTTTAAAAATTTGTCTCTCAGCGTTTTTAAAAAGTGCTCATACATTAGCATTGCGCTATTCCAACATTTTATTTTTATTGCGAGTCATTATGTTTGATTTCCAAGGTTATGGCCCCGGCATTTTTCAGGGCGCTCTATTAACCATCCAACTGGCGCTGCTGTCGTTGCTACTGGCCTTTGTGCTTGGCCTTTTAGGTGCCTTCGGCAGAATGTCGAAACAACCGATATTGCGTGGAACAGCGACCTTTTACACAACACTGATTCGCGGTGTGCCTGATCTGGTTTGGATGATGCTGCTCTTTTTTGGCGGCCAAATTCTAGTGAATAGCTTTTTCGATTTTTTATACGACATCAGCGATGGCGTTATTGATATCTTCATGCCGTTCAATCAGTTCACGTCTGGCGTTTTAGCCATTGGTTTAATCTTTGGTGCCTACATGGCCGAAACTTTTCGCGGTGCTATCTTGGCAGTAGAGTCTGGCCAAATAGAAGCAGGCAAAGCCTACGGCATGACACCACTGCAAATTTTTCGACGCATTCTATTCCCGCAAATGATGCGTCATGCCATTCCAGGCATTGCTAACAACTGGCAGGTTCTGTTAAAAACCACCGCCTTAGTCAGCGTCATTGGTCTTTCAGATATGGTTCGTCTAGCCGGAGAAGCAGCAAAAAACACTGGCGATCCGTTTAAATTTTTTATCCCAGTGGCCTTGGTGTATCTGCTGATATCGGCCATTTCTGACGTACTATTTAAACGTCTTACCATTGTATACAGTGCCGGCGTGGGAAGACCTTAACGATGATAGAATCTGCAATCGAAATTTTTTCTAACCCAGAAACTTGGATTCACTACTGGGGCGGTCTGACCAAAACCGTACAGCTGGTATTTTTATCGCTGCTTATCGGTGGCATCTTATCAGTACCGTTAGCCATTATGCGTGCCTCCAATAACAAGCTGATTAGCTGGCCTGTTTGGATATTCACCTACGTATTTCGCGGCACGCCACTGCTGATCCAGCTCTACATGATCTATTACGGCGTCACGCTCATTAACGGCATTCAAGAAAGCTTTTGGTGGGAAATATTCAAGCACGCCTTTTACCCAGCACTGATTGCTTTCTCTCTCAATACCGCAGCCTATACCACCGAAATTTTCCGTGGCGCAATTAAAGAAACGCCAATCGGTGAAATTGAAGCGGCCAAGGCTTACGGCATGAATTGGAGCCAGCGCATGCGACGCATCATATTGCCGAGTGCTTTTCGCCGTGCCATTCCTGCGTACAGCAACGAAGTTATTTTTATGCTGCACGCCAGTGCCATTGCCTCAACCGTGACCATTATTGATCTACTCGGTTCTGCCTACGATATCTACTCGCGTTACTATGCGCCGTTCGAAGCCTTTATTTCTGTCGGGCTGATTTATCTTTGCCTGACTTTCGCTATCTTGGCGATCTTTAAACGCCTCGAGAAAAAACTACTTGCCCATCTCGCGCCTCGCTAAGAAGCGCTTTAAAAAAACCAGAACTTAGCCTTTAGTTTGCGTCGCCAGCGAAAGTCTAGCGGCGCTAATTACCGGCACAGCTGATAAGTCTGTTATGCTTATGGCATGACAGACAACCCTTTACAGCCCAGTAACACAGTGAAAATCAACTTTATGTTTTCTCCTCACAAAGACATGCTTGGTCACACTCTGGCAAACGCCGATAGTGAACACAAAGCTGAACACTCAATTTTATCGGCCGGTACCGAAGTCACCTTTTTAGACACCGGCATCATTAAGTTTGAACCCAATACCGCAGCAACCCAATCGCTGGTGATCTCTTGCGCTATTCACGGTAACGAAACTGCGCCAATTGAAATCGTCAACCAAATCATCAACGACCTATTGGCCGAAGAGCAAAAATGCGGCCAGCGAGTGCTGTTTATCTTTGGTAACCCTTGGGCTATGAACGCTGCCGAACGCTTTGTCGACATCAATATGAACAGACTGTTTTGCGGCCATTGGCAAACTCAAGATCTGAGCCTAAAAGAAGTTAAACGTGCCGCCAAGCTAGAAGCCTACGTCGCCAACTTTTTTGCCGAAGAACCGGTCACGGTAACTGAACGATTACATTACGACTGCCACACCGCCATTCGCGACAGTACTCGGACGCGCTTTGCCGTTTACCCATTCGTTGCTGAACGAAAATTACCTAACAGTGAAAAAGACTTTCTGGCTCACGCGCAAATCAACACCCTGTTATTGCAGCAAAAACCCGCCAACACGTTTAGCTCGTTCAGTTCGATTAAACAAAATGCGCAAAGCTTCACGCTCGAACTCGGCAAGGTGCAACCCTTTGGCAGCAATAACCTGGCAGACTTCAACGGCATCGACAAAGCCTTACGCAAACGCATTGCAGGCGAAACCTTACCGAGTTCTGTACAGGGCGCGGTAGAAGGCTTTGAGGTGTGCCATGAGATTGAACGTACCAGTGTTGACTGGCAGTTTTTCATCGACGACAGCGCGACTAATTTTTCAGCCTATCCAGAAGGTTTCATGGTATGGCAAGACGGTGACAAATCTTATCAAGTAGAGAACGCCGAAGAGTATATTGTTTTTCCAAACCCCAATGTACCGATTGGTCAACGAGCAGGACTCATGCTAAAAAAAGATAACAACCTGTAGCCTCTTTGTGACTACAGGCTATAATTTGTCTTCCACTTCTGATTTCATTACATTTATTTAGTCATTACTCAAACAAAAATATTGATATCTACAATAGAGGCTTGTTATGCATAAAACCTTAGCACTACTCACACTCGTAGGGCTTTCTGCCTGCTCGCACGAGCACATTAATGGCCATGATCATCACAGTCACAGCAGTGATCACACTCACCATATGGAAAGCGCAAAAGACATTACAAATATTATTTTTACAAGTTCGGCTCGGAATTGCGCTGACTATGCTAACGAGTATTCATCTCAGGTAAAGGATATTAATAAAGACACTGACTATTCAGGGTATTTAAAAGTCTCCTTAGAAGGAGGAAAATGTACTTTCTCTACCAACGCCATTCCTAATCATGACTTTAATGATGGCTCAGATACGTTTGTTCATAACGTATCAGAGCAAGATATTACCTATACCATTCCCCAAGCGCCGACGATCAATAGCGAAGTTACCAAGTTAAGCCTGGGTACTGACAATGCCGTGTTTTTAAACGGAGTTAAATTAGATTTACTGGCCGCAGGGTGTTTCGGAGTCGGCAACGGCTTTATTGGCTGCGGTAACACCGAACAGCCATTTAGATATGACCCTATGTCGCCGTTAAATGATTTTGGTACCGACTCTCATAATGCGCACACACAACCTGACGGTGCTTATCATTACCATGGCAATCCATTGGCTATGTTTTCTGACGACAACAGCTCACCTTCTCCTGTGATTGGTTTTGCTGCCGATGGCTTCCCTATTTATGGTAGTTATTTTGATGACAACGGTACGATTCGAAAAGCAAAATCGAACTATGTATTAAAGGATAATGGCGGGCCAAGAAAAGACATTTCTTTTGCCGGAAAAACCTATGCCCCTGGCGGCAATTACAACGGTCAATTTATCGATGATTATGTTTATGATGTCTCTTCAGGTGGTGATTTAGACGAGTGCAACGGCATGTTTGTAGATGGCCACTACGGCTATTACGTGACTGACAATTACCCTTGGGTTTTAAAATGCTTCAAAGGAACCCCTGACAGCAGCTTTAATAAAGCACCTCCTGAACTTTAAAATGCAACCAAGCGATTAATAATCGCTTGGTTTTAATGACTTTGAGATGATCAGTGCGAGTAAAAGCGATATAATCGCAACATGAATAAACCAAAGAAAAACAAGCTACCCAACGGTGGCTCCATTGCCCAAAACAAAAAAGCTCGCCACGACTACAGCATTATCGACAAGTACGAGGCGGGCCTTTCGTTGCAGGGTTGGGAAGTAAAAAGTATGCGCGCCGGTAAAATCCAACTGGTCGACAGCTACGTCATCTTCCAAAATGGCGAGGCCTATCTCATTGGCGCGCACATTACACCGTTAAATACCGCCTCGACTCACGTTATTGCCGAGCCTGCACGGGCACGTAAACTGTTACTGCACCGCAAACAGCTAGATGACATCGAACGTGGCACCAACCAATCTGGCTACACCGCCGTCTGCTTGGGTATTTACTGGAAAGGCAGCAAAGTGAAAGCCGATGTAGCACTGGTAAAAGGCAAGCAACTGCACGACAAACGTGCCGCCGAAAAAGAAAAAGAATGGGGCCGCGACAAGCAACGCGTACTCAAAGCCTACAATCGCTAAGCAGCTCTTTACTTTTAACGCTATCTTTTAACTCAAGCAGGGCTATTCAGTAAAAAGCTGCCCTGCTATACTCCACGCCCCTTGAAAATTAGCCAATTAAGCCGATATTCAAGGCAGGTGATTTTGTATTCACTGAACCAGATTCCTTGAGCACCAATGCTTAGAACCTTTAAAGCTTGGCGCAACTGAACGTTAATCCTTCACTTAATAAACCAGAAAGTCGGTTTCATTATTAGACAGGGTTTACGAGACACCAGTTAAAGGGGGCGACCTGGTTTCGACGCGGATTACAAAGCTCCAGGTGCATGTCGTGTTGGTAGCCAAACACGTTAAACCAAAGCTGCAAAACTATAGTTGCAAATGATGACAACTACGAAGGTTACGCACTAGCTGCATAATCCTTCAAAACTGGGTCAATAGCACCCGGCGATCACTGGTTTGTGCCTGAACGAACCTACTGATCGTTAATAACTCAGGATACGTGAAAAGGTTGCTAAGGCCGGATCACCGACAATCTTAATCCTTAGCTCCCCGAGTCGCACCTGTCCTTCGGTAACGGCAAGGGTAAATTAAAGAAGTGACTAAACATGTAGGACCGCGAGTGGCGGATTTGCGGACGCGGGTTCGATTCCCGCCGCCTCCACCAATTCAAAAGCCTGTCTCCCAAAAGGAGGTGGGCTTTTTTATGAGCTCATACTTTGCCTACCAAGCTGGCATTAACGCTAACTTAGATACTGCGGCCTAGTCAGGCACCTTCAAAGTACTCTAAGATAAATCTCGATCATCCGTTTAAAGTAAATCAATAACACCCATCTATCGTTATTGAAGATAAAAATTCGACTCATCTGGCTTTGCATCGCAAAAGCCCAAAGGAATTCAACTGATGAAAAAAATCCTACTCACTGGCGCTACCGATGGCATTGGTTTAGAAACCGCAAAACAGCTGGCTGCTCAAGGTCACTATTTATTGATACATGGCCGCAGTGAATCAAAACTGGCTGATACCGAAAAAACACTGAAACAGCTGTCACCCAATGCAACGATAGAAAGCTATCGCGCAGATTTATCCAGTTTCAGTGAAACCCGAGCGATGCTCAACGCCATTGTTGAATCTCACTCTGCGCTCGACATTATTATCAATAATGCAGGCGTTTATAAAACACCCGAGCCGATAACGACGGATGGTTTCGATATCCGCTTTGTTGTGAACACCTTGGCGCCTTACATTATCGCTCAAGCCTTGCTACCAACACTTGCCGATGATGGCCGAATCATCAACCTTTCTTCCGCCGGCCAAGCGCCGGTTAATCTCGCAGCACTAGCAGGCCAACAAACCATTAATGATCCGTTCCAAGCTTACGCTGAAAGTAAGTTGGCGATTACCATGTGGTCGATAGAGCTGGCTGAATCATTGAAACCTGAGCAGGTGATACTGGCTGTCAATCCCGGTTCGTTATTAGCCAGCAAAATGGTCAAAGAAGGATTTGGCGTTGAAGGTCACGACCTAAAAATCGGTGCGGATATTTTAGTCCGAGCAGCGCTATCGGCAGAATTTAACAACGACTCTGGCAAATATTTTGATAACGACGCAAAGCAGCTGGCTGCACCTCACGCTGATGCACTCGATGTCAACAAACGCAAAGAGCTGATCAAAGTAATAGAGACGATCATAGAGAAATATTAAGGCGATGTGATATCGATCAGAGTACTGGCTAAAATGACACGGTGAGAAAGATTTATATATAGCTAAAGACTATCCATTACCTCAATAAGCGATAGCCCAGCAGCTGTAACAAATTACTCATAACTAACCACTGTACATCCATCAGGTACTCGAAATATCGACTTAAGTGCTATATTCAATGCTCTCCATTTTAACAAGCATTGGTTGAATAAGAATGACGGACACGCCTTCGAGTAACTTTGAATTCTTAAAAGAACACGACCCAATATTCTTTCAACTCACACACAATGCAGAAAAAATATTCGCCATCGACCCAAATGCCTGTTTGATGAAACTGCGCCAATTCGGCGAAGCCATTGCACAAGACCTTGCCTCACAAACCGGTTTAATCAAACAGCAGAGAGAAAGCCAACTTGATCTGCTGAATAGGTTAAGTCACCGGCTCGATATTGATCAGCAAATTCTTTCTCTGTTCCACATTCTGCGCAAAGAAGGCAACACCGCCAACCACGAATTCACCACCACATTTAAACAGGCGATGGATGGTTTAAGGGCAGCGAGAAACGTTGCTATTTGGTATCACGAAACATTCAGAAGAACCTCCAACAAATTCAAACCGGGGCCTTTTTTATTGCCTGAAGACCCCAGTGTTCAGTTAAAAAACCTTGAAGACAGTATTCAGCAACTTAAAGGTGAGCTGCAAGATAAAGCACAATCATTTGAAAGCAGCGAAGAGCTCAGCGCGCTAATAAATCAACAAAAACAAGAAAACTCAATGCTTGCTAAAAAGCTTGAAGAAGACGCTCTCGTTTACGAAGAACTGCTGCAAGAGCAGGACGCTGAGCAAGCAAAAACACAAGCAGAATTCGAAGATAAAATCGCTCGACTTACCGAAGAAACAGAACGATTAAAAAGAGAAAAACAACAGCTAGCGGCGATTAAAAATAGCACTAAACGCGCCAGTCAAAATCTCCATCTCTCTGAAAAAGAAACGCGCCAACTTATTGATGAACAACTTACAGCAGCACATTGGCAAGCCGATAGCGAAAGTCTCACCTTCCATAAAGGTCACCGACCAGAAAAAGGCAAAAACAAAGCCATTGCTGAGTGGCCGGTTTCTGGTGGGCGCGCGGATTATGTTTTATTTGCAGGGCTCACGCCAATCGCGATCGTTGAAGCGAAGAAAGAAAACAGTAATGTTTCCGGTAAAATCTCACAAGCAGAACGCTACAGCAAAAACCTTAAAATTGTAGAACCCATGCTCAGCGCTTGGCAGTTGGCAGGCATGACCATCGCCTGGCCGGATGAAGGTGATAGCCACTACAAAGTACCCTTTGTTTATTCCTGTAATGGTCGCCCTTATGTGCCGCAACTGGCAGAGTACTCTGGTACCTGGTTTCGTGATGTACGTGAATCAGAAAACACTAAGCGAGCACTGGCTAGCTTTCACACGCCAGAAGGCCTGTTAGACTTACTAAAACGCAGTAAAGAAAGCGCACAACAACAACTGCAAACAGAGCCCTTTGGCTATTTAAAACTGCGCGACTACCAACAAAAAGCCATTACTGCGGTCGAAGAAACGCTCGCTAAAGATATTCGCAAAGCACTACTGGCGATGGCAACCGGCACCGGCAAGACTCGAACCATCATTGGCTTAATGTACCGGTTTTTGAAAGCTGAACGCTTTAAGCGTATTTTATTTTTGGTCGACCGTACCGCGCTCGGCCAACAAGCCATTGATGCCTTTAATGAAGCGCCGCTGGAGCAAAATAATACCCTATCGAAAATATACAACATCGCTGAGTTAGGCGACATGGCAGCCGAAGCAGAAACCCGCGTACAAGTTGCCACGGTACAAGCCATGGTGAAGCGCATCTTTATGAGCGATAACCCTCCGCCATTGGACCAGTTCGACTGCATCATCATCGACGAGGCTCACCGAGGTTACACGCTCGACCAAGAAATGACCGAAGGTGAAATCGCCACTCGCGATGCCAGCCAGTATATTTCTAGCTACCGCCGCGTTTTAGACTATTTCGATGCGGTAAAAATTGCACTCACCGCCACACCCGCTAAACATACCAGCGAGATTTTTGGCAAACCGGTCTACACCTACTCGTACCGTGAAGCTGTGGCCGACGATTGGCTAATCGATCACGAACCACCCATCCGTTACCAAACGCTGCTCTCCAAAAATGGGATCACCTTTACCAAGGGCGAAGCCGTAGAGTCTATCAATACTCAAACCGGTGAAATACAAAGCGCCGAACTCGACGACGAACTGACCTTTGAAGTAGAGGCGTTTAATCGTCAAGTCATTAACGAAAATTTCAACCGTGTTATCTGCCAGCAACTCATAAAAGAGCTCGACCCATTCGGTGACGAAAAAACCATGATCTTCTGCGCCACCGATCTGCACGCCGATATGGTTAAACGTCTGCTGGATGAAGCTTTTAAAGAGGAGTACAACGGAGATTACAATCAAGCCGCCGTGGCAAAAATTACCGGCCAGAGCGATAAAGTAGAACAACTTATCCGCCAGTATAAAAATGAACGCTATCCAAACATCGCCATTACTGTTGATTTGCTCACTACCGGCATCGACGTACCGCCTATCTGTAATTTGGTGTTTATGCGCCGAGTGAAATCACGAATTTTATACGAGCAAATGATCGGCCGCGCCACCCGCCGTTGCAACGAAATAGGTAAAACGGTATTCCGCATTTACGACCCAGTGGATATTTACGCCACGCTAGCGGATGTAAACACCATGAAACCATTGGTAAAAGACCCCAACATCACGCTGGAACAATTGATCGATGAAATAACGGACCCTGAAAAACTAGAACGAGCGACCAATGCGCCCGGCGATATGCCCGAGCAAAGCCAGGCCGATGTCGTGCTCAGCCAACTCAGCCAGAAGGTGATGCGGGTTCTGCGCAAAGCCGAGAAAAAATCCGAAAACGATCCTAAGCTCAAACAAAGGCTGAATGAACTACAAAGCCTTTGGAACGTAGAACCGAAAAACCTTCACAAACACCTAAATGAACTTGGCCCAAAACAAGCAGCGGCTTTCATTAACCAACACAACGGCCTGCTAAGCCAACTAGAACAAGTGAATAATCTACTCGGCAATGACCGGCAGCCAATCATCTCCGTACACGATGACGAGATACACGAACGCACCCAAAGTTACGGAAATCATGCTAAACCAGAAGACTACCTAGACAGTTTCAATGACTTTATTAAAGAACAACTCAACCAGAGCGCCGCACTTACTGTCGTGGTCACCAAACCACGTAATCTAACGCGAGAGCAATTAAAAGAGATAAAACTACTCCTAGATAGTGCAGGTTATAACGAACCAACACTACAAACCGCCGTACGCGAGCAAACCAATCAAGATATTGCCGCCAGCATTATCGGCCACATTCGCCAAGCAGCTCTTGGCGAACCTCTGGTACCGTTTGAACAACGCATCGCACAAGCCATGCAGCGTATTTACCAAAGCCAACGTTGGACACCCAATCAACGAAATTGGCTCGGGCGCCTAGCCAAACAACTGGTACACGAAATCATTATCGACCGGGATTTTGTAAACGACCGCTTTAGCGAGAAGGGCGGCGCGAAACAGCTGGATAAAATACTGAATAATCAGCTGGATACGCTGTTAGAGGAGCTTAGCGAGGCAGTTTGGCCGTCGGAGTCGGCGTAAACATTTATGTCGAAATAAGGAGGAAATTTCGACATAAAAAGCAGATATGTCGTCTGCATCGACATATGCCAAGCGCAGCGGAAAAACAAACCAAAGTTAAAACAACCCAAGCTCTTATTTTAATTTTGATCTTAAGTTAAAATAACACAACTTCTTAATTTAACTTCAGGGACCGACATGGATCGCGGAACGACTGGAAAATACATCAAGAGCATCGCCGGTGGAGTGAAATGTCAGGCGTTTGTGCCTGATCCTCTACCTCCAGAACCGGCTTTGGTTCTGGACAGCAAGCTGCAAAACCGTATCAATCAAGCCATGTTGGCCTTAGGTCGTTTGGATGCGATCAGTACGTTGTTGCCCGATGCGAGGCTGTTTCTATACAGCTATGTGCGTAAAGAAGCGGTGATGTCTTCTCAAATAGAAGGGACTCAATCATCTCTGAGTGACCTAATGCTCTATGAGATGGAAGGATTACCTGGCGTGCCAATGGATGATGTCCAAGAAGTCTCGTGCTACGTCAACGCGCTGGAACTGGGGGTGCAGCGAATACGAGAAGGGCACCCAATCACATACAGGTTGATTACTGAACTGCACAACGCACTAATGACGTCAGGACGCGGGATCAACAAAGGTCCTGGCGAGTTTCGAAAAAATCAGGTCTGGATTGGCGGCTATCGAGCGGATGAGGCGACATTCGTTCCAGCACCGTCGAACGAACTGGCTGAATGCTGGGCGGCTTTAGAGCGATTTTTAAACGACGTACCGGAAGCGACTGATCCGCTCACTAAAGCGGCATTGGCACACGTTCAATTTGAAACCATTCACCCCTTTATGGACGGTAATGGCCGACTAGGTCGCTTACTGATTCCATTGGTTCTGGTGGCTGCGGGTATCTTGAACGAGCCGCTGTTGTACTTGTCCGTGTTTTTTAAAAAACACCGCCAAGTCTACTATGACCGATTGCAGCAGGTACGTCTGACTGGCGACTGGGAAAGCTGGCTGCTGTTTTTTGTTGATGCCGTTGCAGAGACCGCGGCGCAGGCCGTTGACACCGCTCAACAGCTCAACGCATTGAAGCAAATGCATCGGCAATCACTCACGCAATTGGGCCGGCTGGCACCTTCGGCTTCGCAGGTTTTGGATGTGCTGTTCGAGTACCCGATTGCCAACATCAATACGCTGGTTAAGCATGCCAATATAACAGCCGCAACCGCAGGCAAAGTAATGGAACGCCTGGCTCAGCCTGAACTGGCACTGGTGCAAGAGCTCACCGGCCAAAAACGTAACCGAGTTTTTGCTTACACCGCTTACATAGACATACTAAATAAAGAATAAAGAGACCTCATGACCAACAACGACATCGTACAAAAACTCTGGAACCTCTGTGACGTACTGCGCGACGACGGCATTAACTATTCCGACTACGTCACCGAACTGGTTATGCTGCTGTTCATAAAAATGGTGCACGAAAACACCGAAGCTGGCGTATTAAAAAAACACCCGCTGCCAGAAGGTTGCCGTTGGGCAGACTTAAGCGGTAAATCAGGCATTAACTTGCTTAACGATTACAAAGCCATTTTGCTGGCGCTTTCTACCGGTAAACGCACGGCGGTCATTAAAGCCAAAAAAGAAGGCGAAGCAGACAGCGTCGAAGAAGTTATTGTTCATAACGACCCGTTGATCAGCGCCATTTACGCCGACGCTCAAACTCGTCTACGTGAGCCAAAACATTTAGAACAAATTATTAAACGCTTCGACGAAATACAAGACTGGTTCAGCGCCAGCAAAGATGGCCTCGGCGATTTATACGAAGGTCTGTTAGAGAAAAACGCCGGCGAAACCAAAAGTGGCGCAGGCCAATACTTTACCCCACGCGCGCTGATTAACTGCATGGTGCGCTGCATAAAACCGCAAATCGGTGAAGTCATTCAAGACCCGGCCGCGGGCACCGCGGGCTTTTTGGTCGCCGCCGACCAATACCTGCGCGAGCAAACCGATGATTATTATGACCTTACCGACAAGCAAGCAAACTTCCAAAAGAACAACGCCTTTGTCGGCATTGAGCTGGTACCTAACACCCGCCGCCTCGCCCTAATGAACTGTTTATTACACGGCATGGAAGGCGACAACGAAGGCGTGGTGCACTTAGGCAACGCCCTAGGCGAAGCCGGTAAAGCCTTGCAAAGTGCCGATGTTATTTTAGCCAACCCACCCTTTGGCACCAGCAAAGGCGGCGAAGCCAGCAATACCCGCGATGATTTAACCTATAAAACCAGCAACAAACAGCTGGCCTTTTTGCAGCACATTTACCGCAACCTAAAACCCGGTGGCCGCGCCGCCGTAGTATTGCCCGATAACGTACTGTTTGAAGCTGGCGTTGGCACCGATGTGCGCCGCGACCTAATGAACAAGTGCAACCTGCACACTATTTTACGTTTACCGACCGGCATTTTTTACGCCCAAGGCGTTAAAACCAACGTACTGTTCTTTAACAAAGGCAGCGCAACCGACAAACACCAACAAGAAAACTGCACGCAAAAGGTTTGGGTGTACGACCTGCGCACCAACATGCCCAGCTTTGGCAAACGCACGCCATTTGGCGATAACCACTTAAAACCGTTTGAAAACGTTTACGGTGAAAACGCCGACGGCACCAGCAAGCGCAACGAAGGCGAATACAGCTTTGGTGCCGAAGAAATCGCCGTAGATAAACAGGCCACCGTAGAAAACCAAGGTGTAGACGACAAACTACTGCATTCAAGATGGCGTAGCTTCAGCCGTGAATGGATTGCACAGACCAAAGGCGACTCGCTCGACATCAGCTGGTTAAAAGACAAAGACAGCGTCGATGCGGCGAACCTGCCCGCGCCGGAGGTTTTAGCGCGGGAGGCGAAAGAGGAATTGGCGGGAGCGATGGAGGAGTTGGAACAGTTGATGATTGCTCTGGGGGAAAAGGCATGAGCGATCAGAACTTTTCTTCGGTTGATGAGCTGGAAACTGCAAGTTTAAAAACCAAAGGCAGTGAATTTGAGTTAGAAAGCAGAAGCTGGGCATCGACTTATTTTACTGACGTTCTAGATGTCCAAGGCGGAACCCAGCCTCCAAAGGCACAGTTTATTTCAGAGCCTTCTGAAGGGTACGTTCGTTTACTTCAAATAAGAGATTTTGGCGCGCGGCCAGTGCCAACTTATGTACCTGAAACGAACAAGCTTAAGAAGTGTACTAAAGATGATGTATTGATTGGTCGATATGGCGCCTCTTTGGGCCGGATTTGTACAGGAATGGAAGGAGCATACAATGTCGCTTTAGCCAAAGTCATAAGCACTTCTTATATAAACAAAAAATTCATAAAACACTATTTGGAAGGGCCGATTTTCCAGAACCCTTTAGCTCTATTGTCTCGTTCTGCACAAAATGGCTTTAATAAAGGTGACTTGGAAAGTTTTGAATTCCCACTCCCCCCTCTAGCCGAACAAAAAGTCATCGCCGATAAACTCGATATCCTACTCGCGCAGGTCGAATCCACCAAAGCCCGCCTGCAACGCCTCCCCGACATCCTCAAACGCTTCCGCCAATCGGTTTTGTCGGCGGCGGTGAGTGGGAAGTTGACGGAGGAGTGGCGTATTGAAAATCCGGCAATGAAAGTCAACGTTTCGCAAATTGCGCAGCAACACAGAGATCACTTAACGAAAGCTAAAAGTAAGTATAGGGAGCCACTTGGATTTAAGACGAATGAATTAACTCCCGAAATACCTAAGAGCTGGCGATGGTATAGGGCTGAAGAGTTATGTGATTTTATCACTAAAGGGACTACACCAAAGAAAGACGACATGGCAACCGTAGGAGATATTCCATATATAAAAGTTTACAACCTCACTTTCGATGGAAGTTTAGACTTTACTATTGAGCCTACTTTTATTCCTAAGGCTGTTCATGATAAGGATCTCAAGCGTTCTAAAGTCTTTCCTGGCGATGTGCTGATAAATATTGTAGGGCCACCTTTAGGAAAAGTATCTATTGTTCCGAGTTCGTACAAGGAGTGGAACATAAATCAAGCAATTAGTATTTTTAGGCCAGTCTGTGGCGTCTCAAATCGATATTTAAGTGTCTGCTTAAGAGATGAATATCTGTTAGACCTAACGAAATCAAAAGCTAAAGCTACTGTGGGTCAGTTCAATCTAACTCTTGAGATTTGTAGAGATTATTCGATTCCAGTTCCTCCTTTCGAAGAGCAAACCGAAATCGTCCGCCGAGTAGAAGAGCTCTTCCAATTCGCCGACCAAATCGAACAGAAAGCCAACGCCGCACTGGAACGGGTAAATAACCTAACGCAATCAATTTTAACCAAGGCCTTCCGCGGTGAACTCACCGCCGACTGGCGCGCGCAAAACCCGGATTTGATCAGCGGCGAGAACAGTGCTGAGGCGTTGCTGGAAAAAATCAAGGCTGAGCGTGAAGCGCTTACGGAAAAAAGTAAACCGAAAAAGAAAACCGTGCGCAAAAAGGCGAAGGCATGAGAGTACTGAAAGGCTCGGCACTTCCCTGTAGTGGTCGGGGGAATCAGGGAGTGGTTCGGTGGTTGAGTTTATAATGCCGGCAGCTGAAATCTCTTATGACAATTTGGTCTAAATGACCGGTTCCCATAATGGGAACATGAGGCTATAGTTCCCGTTGAGGGAACCGAGGGTATCTATGCAAGTCTTAGGACAAGACAAACTCGAAAAATGCATAAAAAAGCATGCGAATTCAAAAGGCAGCTTAGAAAGCTGGCTCGCAGAAGCGAAAGAAGCCAAGTGGCTAACTACCCATGATATTAAAAATCGATATGCATCCGCTGACTTCCGTCCGGGCAATCGAGTCATATTCAATATTAAAGGTAACCATTATAGGTTGGTCGTTAGAGTTCGCTACCAGAATGGCATTGTGATGATCGAATGGGTTGGCACGCATGCCGAGTACGATAAGCAGTCCTTCTGAAAATTGAGTGCGAGAGTAGGATTATGAAGTTGATTAAAAATAGTACAGATCATCAAAAGGCTTTGGAGCGATTGAATGCGCTGTTCGACCTAGACCCTGAACCAGATTCCGCAGAAAGTGACGAAATTGATGTTCTGGCCTTGCTTATCGAAACCTATGAAAAAGAAGCGTTTCCGATTGATATGCCAGACCCCGTTGAAGCTATCCGCTTTCGTATGGATCAGCAGAATCTCACTCAAAAAGATTTGGTTCCTTATTTTGGCTCCAAATCAAAGGTGTCTGAGGTGCTGAATGGTAAAAGAGCGCTAAGTCTAGCGATGATTCGTAAACTGCATTCAGGCTTAGGGATTCCTTACGATGTGCTAATGCAGGAGCAGCCTAAAGAGTCAGACAATGTGGTGGTTGACTGGCAGGCATTTCCTCTCCATGAGATGAAAAAAAGAGGGCTATTTGGCGAGCTTAGCGATCAGTACAAGGGCCTGAAAGACTATGCGGAAGATCTTGTTTGTAAGTTTTTTCAACGCGTACCTGGTGCGTTGGATATACGGCCCGCTCTACTTCGCAGTAGCGCACATTTACCTACCAATACCAAAGAAGACGACCCTTTTGCTCTATGGGCTTGGCAGGTTGAAGCTAAATATAAAGCCATGCAGATTACTGTGGAGAATTACAACCCAGAACGTTTAACCGACGATTTTATGCGGTCTTTGGCTAACCTCTCGGTATATAGCGATGGGCCGACAAAAGCAGTTGAAGCGCTAAACTCAATTGGTATTCGCGTTGTATTTGTTGAAAAACATGCCAAAACCTATTTAGACGGTGCGGCATTCCTAGTGGATGGCTCTCAGCCCGTGATTGCCCTGACACTTCGTTATAATCGCTTGGATAATTTCTGGTTCACGCTGCTGCATGAGGTTGCTCACGTGAAGTTGCATTTAAATGGCGATACTTTCTGGATACTTGATAATTTGGACGATGAAGCAGCGGACGCCATTGAGCAAGAAGCTAATGATCTGGCACAACAGTCGTTAATACCGAGTGAACTTTGGAATGGCACTATTGCTGATGAGTATGATGTCGAGCAGGTGGCTATTAAAGCGAAGGTCAGTAAAGCCATTGTTGCAGGACGGTACCGGCATGAGCAAAAGGACCATTCTCGCTTTAGCAACTTAGTGAAAGAGCCTGTTAAGCCTTATTTTGAGTAGTGGCGGCTCTACTCTGAAAAGAGTCTGATGAAAAGAAAAAGGTCTATGCACAAGTGCTGAGCGATGCGAGAAACCAGACAAACACATACTAACGCTACTAAAAAATACACGACTACGCTGAATACAAGCAATCTGCCATTTGCCTCCAGCTCACTTGCCAGAACTAAAAAACAAACCAGTGAAGATCAGCGCCATGCCCGTTAGCTGGTAGTAGTGAATGCTCTCACCTAATAATAATACTGACAACAAGACGCCAAATACGGGCAGCAAATTGATCGAGGCACCGGCTTTTGCCGCGCCAAGTTTGCCAATGCTGGCGGTGTAAATCAGGTAGGCCAATACTGAAGGCACGATGCCGACGTAAGCCAGTGCCCAGAGGCTCTGCTTGCTCCAAACCAACGGCTGAGCATGAGACAGCTCCACAATAAAAAACGGCGCGAGTAAAACCAAACCAATAAGAATTTGCGCGCTCATGAGACCATAGCGATTAATCTGTGGCGGTATGGTTTTTAACAATAGGGTGTAAGCGGCCCAACACAGAGTGGCAACAAACACCCAAGCGTCGCCAGCGTTAAGATGAAAGTGCAGCAACAGCTCTAAACTGCCTTGGGTGACAATAACAATAACCCCGGCAAACGAAACACTCATGCCAAGCCAGTGTCGCCAAGTGAGCTGCAAACTAAAAAACAACGCACCAAACAGGCTGATCAATAACGGAATAAAGGCATTCAAAATAATGGCATTATTGGCGGTTGTGGTTTGCAAACCTAAGTAGATCAACGAATTAAATGCACAGATCCCCAAGGCTGAAGCGATGAAAATTTTTTTGCGATGTTGCCAGTAAAGTTCTCGTTGCTGTTTGAGCATACCAAGCGTAAACGGCAACAGCACTAACGCGGCAATCAACCAACGGAAAAAATTTAAACTGATCGGCGGAATATCACCACGTACCGAACGGCCAGCAATAAAGTTGCCCGCCCAAAACAGCGGCGGTAAACAAATCAGTGCAAGTGTTAGCAGTGTGTTTTTGTAGCGATTAAACTGAGGTAAAGCGGTGCTATTCATTGATATCCCCAATCTAGGCTAAATCTGCTCATCATTACGTCCATTCATTATTAACTGTACAAGCTAGTCTATACTTAATGTGTGACTCTTATAGCGTTTATTACTTTTATGTATATATTTTTCACGCTATTTATATAGAGTCGTATAAATCGGACTGATGTTATACCCAGATCATTCGATTCACTATAGATTGCACTTACATACTTACAGTCAACAAAGCAGATAGTTAGAGTTTTTATGCTGATATATTTAATTGATGACCATCAGATGTTTACCGATGCGATGCAGATGGTTATTAAAGATGCACTCCCAGATTACCAAGTGCTCGCTTTTACTTCACCACTGAATGCACTAGAAGGCCTCACACAAGACCAACCTAGCCTAATCATTTTAGATTTGGAGATGGCGGAATTTAATGGCTTTTCGTTTCTACAAATTCTCTCGCAACACAGTTATCAAGTACCTGTTTTAGTCTGTTCAGGGAATTTAAACGAATCGAATAAAGTTCTCGCCTTACAATATGGAGCTAAGGGCTTTCTTACCAAATCCAATGGTTCCGAAGAAGTTCTTACTGCTATTGCATCGCTGCTTTCAGGAAAAACCTACCCAGAAAATATTGAGCATTATATTAAAAAGATCAATACAACGACTTTATCCAATAGACAATGCGCTATTTTAAGTCTTATGCAGTCTGGAATGCCAAACGCAAAAATTGCAGAAACGCTATTTTTAAGCACCAATACTGTGAAGACTCATATCCGATTAATGTATAACACTCTTGACGTAAACAGTCGTATCGAATGTCTAAACAAAGCCAAAGAGTTAGGGCTTATCAACAACCTGTAACATTGCTTCAATTTCCTCTAATAGTTCATTGCCTGATACTGGCTTAAATAAAACTCTTAGATTACCTTCCTTTAGTACTTTTAACCGTTCTGGCGACGTATTTCCAGTAATCACAATAACCGGTATGTTAGGGTGCTTTTTAGAAACTTCGTTAATGATATCTTGAGAGTTTTTAGCATTCGGTAACCTATCATCTGTTAGCAAAATATCCGGATGCCAATTAGATTGCATTATTACTTCCGTACCGGATAGATCCTTACATATTCCAACATCATGGCCTTCTGCAACCAATAACAATGAAATTGCATCGGCTACGGCCTCTTCATCTTCCACCAATAAAATTCGGTAACTAGAAGGTTTTGCATATGCTAAATACTGTTGCAAATCAGTAACAGGCTTACTAGCTGCATCTAACCGTAGCGTAAAGCAAGTGCCCTTGTTAGGTTCAGATGTCACATGGATATCAATTTCATGCAGGTTGCAAAGACGTTCTACAATTGGCAAACCAAGCCCCATGCCTTGCTGTAAATCTTTATCACTATCGCCAAGCTGAGAGAACTCTTCAAAAGCCAGCTTTAACTCTGCGCTTGTCATTCCTACGCCAGTATCTCGAACTTGTATTTCGACATAACCATTGCGACTACTAGCTTTTAGCCATACTGATCCAGACGGTGTGTAGCGAATTGCATTGGCAAGTAAGTTATCGAGAATCTCACCAACAAGGTGCTCATCGATTTCAGCCCAAACTCGATCGCTACTGTAGTGAAATTTTAGAAGTTTTTCTTCTGCCTGTATCCGGTGAATAGACGCGACTCGACTGAGCAACTCACCAATAGGCTGGATTCTTTTTTCTACCTTTATGACTCCAGCATCCATTTTTGATAAATCCAATAAACGATCGAGCAACAAGCCTGCACTGTGGAGGCTATCAGCGAGATTATTTACTGTTTGATTAGTACGTAGCTGAGGATTTTTTTGCATCGTTTCAGCATAGAGCCTTGCCGCTTGAATGGGCTGGCGCAAATCGTGGCTAGCAACTGCAACAAAACGGGTCTTGGCTTGGTTTCGTTGCACGGCTAGCTTTTCAGAGTCCCTGTGTTCTAAGCGAAGTATAATCGACTCTATTTGAGTGCGGTGTATGATCAAGCTAAAAACAACCAACGATGCCCACGTGACTGGAGCAATGATGCGAGGTAACCATTCGCTATCAAAATCAGCGCCCCATAAGTGCCAACCAAAACTAAAAAATACAGGTGTTAAAAACAAAACATACACATCAGGATAGCTTCCCATCGTGACCGAAGGTGTAGATGCTATAACAACGATTAACATAAGAACGCACAACATCTGAACTTGCGATGCATCGGGGAAAAATAAAAATGGTGTCGCCGCCCAAAGCAGTCCCCACGTTAAAGCTAAATATAAATTTACCCAATGCCAATATTGAACAGCCATGGATAGATTTAATATCGATTTAGTTGATATTGCTTGCAGGTTATGACGGCTAATAATAAACCAGGAATTAAAAGAAACGAACAGAACGGCTAGAAACCATATCATTAAGGTTTTAAAGGATGCTGACTGATAGAAAATAGCGCCAACAAATAACGCACCGACCGCTGTCGAGAGCATGCGCGAACCGACTTCGCTCATAAATAGCCGATGCCGCTCGAGCTTGATATCGGCAGCCAATGGGTGGTCTCTCCAATAGCCCAAAAAAAACTGCCTCAATTTTTGTGTGATATATAACAATGGCTTAACCTATGAGAAGGGTGACATGCTGTCACCCTAATAGATTTGTAAGTGCTTTTATACTTTAAGAGCCTGTCTATTTAAAATAGCACTTAGGTTAAAAAGCACTGGTCTGAATTTAACGCGCTACGTTGATAATTACGCCAGCATCCGTTGCATCATTACACCAAAATGATTCAACATAACCGTCGCCTTCTACGCCGACCAACACATCGCTACAATTCAGTGAATCTGTATTAGTCAGAAGTTCCATATCAATTGTCGAGCCGATATCTGAACGATACTCAACCTTAGCAATACCGGCGACATCGCTGTCAGAAACCATATAGATTTCATCAAAATCGGTACTTGAGCTAGCAGGCAAAACATACATATCTTTAACATACATACTTTGAACGACATTACTCGCAAAGATATCATTTGCCGTTTCTTGAACAACGGTGTTGGTTCCACCTTTGAGATCATAATAATTAATCAGGTTTGTTCCTTCACTATAATCGTATTGATAATAATAAACCGAGTTAGCATCTGCGCCAAAGCCAACAGCAGATAAAGTATCACTATTGCCAAGAGCATATTCAAAATAGACTCCGTCTAGCTCAATACCGCCATCGTCGAGGTCAAATGAATCATCTAAGTCAAAACTAGCTAATACCAAATATGGTTTATAATCAGAAGAGCCGCCGCTGTATGTTGTATTCACTTCACCCGCAACAGCTATCAAGAGCGTATCGTCCTCGACTACTGCCGCAGAAATATCTTCACAACCACGTACTTCATAGGTGTTTGTGCCAGTGTCTTCCAGATCAACATCATAAACGATTGCTGGATCCGTCATATCAAACACATACAATTTTGCTGACTTCTCATAACCCGTTGTATTCGCACCGTCTTTACAGGCGACAACATAATCAATAGCGCTACTCGATGCGACCGTCATATCAGTAAAATCGGCAATATCATTGACGTTATCAATGCTTTTAATTTCATCAAGCTCTGTATCTGGCAAGGTTACTGAACGGAAAGAAAACACATCGCCACTCTGACCAGAAACCGAAGAGCCTTTTAGCGTTGTAATGGTAGAAGCCGACGCTGTGCCACTGTAGCCGAGCCCTAAAATCCGATCAGTACCGGCACTCCACGTTAAATCAGTAACTTCAATAGCTATATCACCTGAAGAACCCGAGCCACCTGATGAGCCTGAACCTGTATCGCCACACGCCAACAACGCTATGCTCGCTACCACTGCCACCGATTGGCTTAAGATAATATTTTTCATAATACTGAGAATCCCTCTGTCATTATTTATTAGTGGCTAGCAATAAAGAAGCAGCCAACGTCTTAAAAAATCGAAGGGAATACTAATGAAGCAGCAGAACGACAACTTCACCCTAATGGGTGATTTTTAATATCAAATAGGCAGAGCCTTTCACCTAAACTCTCTGCGTTTATTTTTTACTCGCCACAAACTCGGCAACTAAGTCGTGTAACTCATCGCGATAACCAGTGCGGCCAGAAGGTAGGTTTTCTTGCGAGGTAATGGCGATGGTCATTTCCAACTCTGGCAACACGTAAATCATTTGGCCGCCGTAGCCCCAGCCGTAATAACCTTGTACGCCGGAGAAATCTTGCATAAACCAGCCGTAACCATAGCGACCTCGATGAAAGCGTGATTGAGTGCGCGGCTGCCAGCTTTGCTCGATCCATTGCTCTGAAACAATACGCTTGCCCGATTCGGTTACGCCGCCTCTACGATAAAGTTCACCAAAGGCCAACAACGATGCTGGCGTCATGCCCAGTTGGTTGCCACCCATCGGAATGCCTTGCGGATCGGTTTCCCAACTTTCGATGCGAACACCACTACCTTGAAACCATTGGTTAGCAAGACGATAAGGGTTCTCGCCCGCTTCTCGCATCAAGATGGCAGAGAGTAAATGCGTATTACCGGTGGAATAGAGCATGTTGCCGCCAACAGGCTCATCAAAGGGCCGATCCAAAACCGCCTTAACCCAGTTGGAACTGGCCACCCAACGGCCATAATTTCGGCCAGAGGTTCGTTCCAAACCTGCTTGCATAGAAAGTAAGTGACCAATGGTAATTTCATTAAGCCGAGAGTCGGGATTGCTTGGCAGCTGATCTTTTAAGATCGGCGCAATCGGCTGGTCAACGCCTTGCAAGATATCGCGTTCAATCGCCATGCCGACCATCGCCGACATCACCGATTTAGAAACCGATTTTACATTGGTGACCGAATCTAATCGGTATCCGTTATAAGCCTTAGCAAGCAACACTTCGCCGCGTTCAGCGACCTGCAACGTTTTTATATTGCGATAGCTTCCGGCGCTGGCATCCAATTCACTCAAGCTCATCGCCGATAAGTTTTGGCCTACAAACAGACAAACTAATACGGCGCTTTTAAATAACCGAATCATGCCTGCTGCTTTCAATATGTCATGCATAAATAAATGCCTTTATGGGTTCTTGTCATAACAGCCAGTGTAACTTCCGGCCATTAGGAATAGACACTAAAACAGCCAATTAGTGCTGCACAGCGATCAAAAAAATACTTCGTTGCAACAGGCTATGCCAATACTGGCTAGGTGCTTAAAAATACAGCTAAATATAATACCGATTATCTTCCAGCGTTCGAGTTTGCTTGCAACGCTTCGGCACACATCAACAGAGATGTTTTCATTTAAATAATCATACAAATTACTGCGCCTTTAGCTAAGCGCATCACAAATATTAGTTTTTTAACCAAGTCGCTACCTACCAGATTAAGCATCTTGGTCGATACTTTTAAACACTGTTGTAAGTCAAGCAATGAGCAAATCAGTTCAGAGCAAACAAAGCTTTCAATAAAACAACGTTAGAACTTTATCTATAAAAAATTAATTGAAATTAGTTTTTCATTAGCTGTTTTTTTATTGCCGTAAAGTTTAATCCATATAACTGGGTGGCGAAATTTAGCGACCAATAACGATAACAAAAAACTCATGCCAAGGAATATCGCTCAAAAACGGATGATGTCACTTAAAAAAAACAGCTTAACCAAATGAGAAACAAATATGAAACTATCTAAGCAATTAAGCATATTGGTGATTTTATTCGCTATAGGATTGGTCACCCTCAGTATTTTGTCGTTGAACATCATCAAGGAAAATTTAATCGAAGCGAGAAAACACGAAATAAAAAATATTTTAACGCTGACTCGTGAACAGATTAATTATTACGTCGAACTTGAAAAGCAAGGACAGATGAGCCGTGAAGAAGCCGAAGCCGAGGTTGTTAAGATGCTATCGACTATTCGTTTTGGTGAATCCTATATTTGGGCAAACGGCAACGATGCTCGATCTAAAGTCCACCCCAATGCAGATCAGATAGGTAAAGAACAACAGAGTTACCAACCGGCATTAAAAGCACTCGCCGAAAGCGAGTTTGTGTTTAGTGAAGGGAAATTTCCCAAATCCGGCGCTGAAGGTTTATTCGATAAAATAAACGGCATGACTCTCGTGCCCGAATGGCAGTGGGTATTTGGCTACGGAATTTATACAGCAGATCTCAACGAAGACTATAAAGATATTGCGCTCTACTTTTTAATGGTCGGTGCCATTATTTTTATTGCCATTCTTATCTGTTCGTTTTTTGTTTCAGGCCTTATCGTTAGAAATATTTTAAAAACCATTGGCGGAGAACCTCGATACGTAACTGAAATCACCAGCCGTATTGCTGAAGGTTATTTAAACGAAGAGATAAAAGGAAAGTTCAATAATCAAAGTTTGATGGCTTACGTACAAACAATGCAGCAGTCACTTAAAGAAATGGTTAAACGAATTCAACAGGGTGCCGAGCTTTTAAGCTATTCAACAAAAGCACTCGATGGCCAGATGGAATACATTTTAGCCGCGACGCAAAAATCAACCGAAGCAGTGCAATCTACCGCTGCGGCCATTCAGGAACTTTCCGTTAGCATTGAAGATATTACAAGTAGCGTAAAGGACACCGAACAAAATTCAGAAAATTCTTACGAGATGGCTTCTAGCGGCGAAGGCAAGGTGCAATCTTCGGCGCAGGGCATTAGCGATATTTCATCACAAATTAACCGTTCGACAGAAGAGGTCAACAGCTTACAAAAACGTTCGCAAGAAATTGGCAACATTGTCAATGTGATTTTGGAAATCGCCGACCAAACCAATTTACTCGCATTGAATGCAGCCATCGAAGCTGCACGTGCTGGCGAACAGGGTCGTGGCTTTGCTGTGGTTGCCGATGAAGTGCGCACCTTGGCTTCACGCACAGCCTCAGCAACGTCAGAAATCACCGAGACCATCAACCTGGTTCAAGCCGACACCGAAAGTGTTGCCGCCACTATGCAGTCGGTATTACCTAAAGTAGAGCACAGTGTGCAGACCTCAAATGAAGTAACAGAAATTCTAACTAAGATTCGTAACGCCTCAGATGAAACGCTAAGTAAAATTCGAGAAATTTCTAACTCTTCCAGCGAGCAAACAACGGCGATTCAGAATCTTTCAGAGCACGCCGAAGAGATTTCGAATGTTATGCAAGACACTGCAGAAAATATATCTAACTCTAAAAAAAGCACCAACGATCTTCGTAATCTTGCTCAAGAACTGCACAACAGCGTTGGCTACTTTAAGCTTTAGCGACTGGGTTATAGCGTTTTGACGCTGTTATAGCTGCAAGGCTTTAACGCTACTATAAAACAGTTCTACAATCTGCTAATCGGTAATCTATAAGCCATACTCTGCTGCTGAAACGGCATCGGAGTATGGCGACTATTTTAAATATCCATGTTGATTAACAACCATACAGCTGGCTAAAAACCATACGCTGATTAAAAATCACACATCACAAATAGCACTTTTTATTAACCTATTTTATTAACTAATCGTAGTAAAAATAATCTTGCCGCTATGCCAATACAGCAGCGAATGGTCAACAGGTCGACCAAAGTGCTACCCCCCCCAAAAAAACTGTTCAATCTTTATACAAAGCTCACTAAATGTATTTATGTTGCACCCATTTAACGATAAAAATCGCACCTTAAATTGCATTAATAAGGCTAATTTCACACATCAAGACCTACAGTATCATTTATAATGGCCGATAAATCGAACATCGTTAAGTAATCGCTCTTTTAGATAAAGTGTTTGGTTATCTAGCGCGATTTTTACAACTACTACGACGTTTAGGTGAGCCACCGCGTTTAAGACGCTCGATGGCTTCTTAAAATGGAATAAGGGTACATCTCTCAGTCAGGATGCTAATAATTAAATAAACGCTGGTATCGTCAAGGATAAAGACATAGCCATGAGTAGAATCCTTTAATACATAAACCAGTTCACGAAGTACGGGAAACCGATATGAAACTATCAAAGCAGTTAGGCATACTGGTGATTTTATTCGCTATAGGATTAGTCACCTTAAGTATATTGTCGTTAAATATTATTAAAGATAACCTCATTGAGGCACGCAAGCACGAAATCCAAAGCGTCCTTGCACTTACAAAACAGCAGATCAACCACTATGTCGATCTTGAAAAAAGTGGTGCTTTAACACACGAGCAAGCAGTAGAAGAAGTCATTGAAATGCTTTCAACTGTTCGCTTTGGTGATTCCTATATTTGGGCCAATGGCGACGACGCTCGCTCTAAAGTCCATCCAAATCAAAGCCAGCTAGGTAAATACCAAGAAAGCTATGCTCCTGCATTAAAAGCTTTAGCGGCCGAAGAGTTTGTATTCAGCGAAGGGGATTTCCCGAAATCCGGTTCTCAAGGTTTATACCCAAAAATCAACGGCATGACGATGATTCCTGAATGGAAATGGGTATTTGGCTACGGCGTTTATGTCGATGACTTAAACGAAGACTTCAAAAATATTGCCTTCTATTTCCTCATGGTTGGCGCCATTATTTTGGGGCTAATCGTTGTTGCGTCTTACTTTATTTCGCACATGATCGTACGCAATATTTTGAAAAACATTGGCGGCGAACCTCGTTACGTCACCGCTGTGACTAGCCGTATTGCCGAAGGTTACTTGAACGAAGAAATCAAGGGCAACTTCTCAGAACACAGCATGATGGGCTATGTGCAAAAAATGCAAAATGCATTAAAAGACATGGTACATAAAATCCAACAGGGTTCAGAGTTATTAAACAACTCGTCACGTGCGCTCAACGAACAGATGGAAAACATCCTTTCGGCATCTAAAAAATCATCTGAAGCATCGCAATCGACCGCCGCAGCGATCCAAGAACTTTCAGCCAGTATCGAAAGCATTGCTAATAGCGCCAGCGAAACTGAAAAGAACTCTGAAGCGTCATTTGAAATGTCCTCACGCGGTGAAAGCATTGTACAAAATTCAGCGCAGAGCATCAGTGAGATTTCATCGCAGATTAACTTATCGACCGAAGAGATCAGCACACTGCAAAAACGTTCTGCTGAAATTGGCAACGTCGTAAAAGAAATTTTAGAGATCGCCGACCAAACAAATCTACTAGCACTAAACGCAGCCATTGAAGCGGCACGGGCTGGTGAACAGGGCCGAGGCTTTGCTGTCGTTGCAGATGAAGTTCGTAAGTTGGCATCACGTACTGCAACCGCAACATCGGAAATTACCGATACAATCAACCTGGTTCAATCGGATACCGAAAGTGTGGCAAGTACCATGCAAGCGGTACTGCCAAAAGTTGAGCACAGCGTTGAAACTTCAAATGAAGTCACTGAAATGCTGACGCACATTCGTACCGCTTCAGATGAAAACCTAAATAAAATTCGTGAGATGACTCACTCTTCGATTGAGCAAAATAAAGCCACGCAAAGCCTTGCGGAACATGCGGAAGAAATTTCTAGCGTTATGCAAGAAACCGCTGAGGCCATTGCCAACTCGAAGAAAGCAACGAACGATCTTAGCGACCTAGCACAAGAGCTACACAACAGCGTAAGTTACTTTAAGCTATAGCTGTTCGTTAAACTCAGTTATTTGTTAGACCAAGTCAATCGAATCAAAAAAGCCGGAACTTATCAGTTCCGGCTTTTTTATTTTTAATCACAACAGACACTAATTACACAACAGGCTACTAATTACATAGTAGACGCTAATTAATAGTCACCAACTAAAAAATTGCCACCCTGATTATCCAGCCTATCGTCTACAACGTCGGTTCGATCTTTTAAATTAACACCACTGAGCTTGAGCGTACGCGCTTCGGATAGTAGATAAAAAAGTCGATTCCCGGCTTCGCTATAACTTAAGCCTTCTGGCCGAACGTTAGAAATACAGTTTCGCTCGGCATCAGTTTTACCTACCTTTGGTTGCCAAGTTAAATACAAACCTAAACTGTCCGGTGAACTTAAGCCTGGCCGTTCACCGATCATTACAACAACACTATTTGCCTTGAGGCGTTCACCAATATCATCACCAATGGCGACTCGGCCTTGCTCGACAATCGTTAACGGCGCGACATTCCAAGACTGCGGATCTGCTGTCAGTTTTTGTTGCAATGCTTGCAGCATCGGCAGGCTATTTTTTTGCGTTGCAAACGACGATAAACCATCCACCACGACAATGGCTAAGTCATATTTTTCCGTCGGTTTATCATCATTGTTCGGCGCGAGCGATTGAATTTTTTCTGCCGAAGCTGAGTCAAGCAAACGACCTAAATCTGGTCGCTGTAGATAGACTGCACGATTTTCTGCCTGCGAGTGCAGTAACAGGATTGATGACTCAGACAGCATTTCAAGCTCTGCGCTTAACGCTTTAGTATCTAACGGCAAATGCACGGCATCCTGCGCTTGGGCATGCGCTAATTGAAACGCCAGCAGTTTATCGGTAGGTAAGCTCACGCCGGTACGACCCAAACCAATGCGCGCATCGGTAAAGGCGCCAAGCTTGCTCCACGGATTTTCTATAACGCTTTCTGATACTTTAAAACTTTCTGTCGCTGTAAACTTTTCTGACACATTGTTTTGTCTTTCTTTTTTAGGCGATGTCATGGCTTTACCCCTTTGCAAAATGCTCAAGCTTGCTGGAAAAATTCGGCGACATTGCCGAGCGTAGCGCCATAGAATCCTGCTCTACTATTTGCATTTTTTGCAACCAAAGCTCAAATTCTGGTGCTGGTTTAAGGCCAAGCGCCTGACGCACATAGAGTGCATCATGGAAGGAGGTTGTTTGATAATTCAGCATGATGTCATCCGAACCTGGAATGCCCATTATGTAAGTGCAACCCGCCACCGCCAATAGAGTTAACAGGTTGTCCATATCGTTTTGGTCAGCCTGCGCATGGTTGGTGTAACAAACATCAACACCCATCGGCAAACCTAATAATTTGCCACAAAAATGATCTTCCAAACCAGCACGAATAATTTCTTTGCCATCGTATAAATACTCAGGGCCAATAAAGCCTACCACTGTGTTCACCAACAATGGGCTGAATTTTTTTGCCACTGCATAAGCTCGAACCTCACAGGTTTGTTGATCCAAACCATGATGCGCATTAGCGGATAAAGAACTGCCTTGGCCGGTTTCAAAGTACATGACATTATCGCCAACGGTGCCTCGCTTTAAGCTTTTGGCAGCATCGTTGGCTTCGGCCAATATAGAAAGGTTGACGCCAAAGCTGCTGTTTGTCGCCTCAGTGCCACCAATCGATTGGAACACCAAATCAACCGGCGCCTTTTGCTCAATCGCCTCCAGTGTATTGGTAACGTGCGTTAAAATGCACGATTGAGTCGGGATCTGGTAAGTCTGAATAATATCGTCAAGTACTGCCAAAAGGCGCTTGGTTTGCGCTAGGTTATCTGTCGCTGGGTTTATGCCTATAACGGCGTCGCCATTGGCGTACATCAAGCCATCTAAAATACTGGCGGCGATACCTGTTATATCATCGGTTGGGTGGTTTGGTTGCAAACGCGTCGAAAAACGGCCGGGCAAACCAATGGTGTTACGAAACGCGCTGACTACGAGGCATTTTTTAGCCACTAAAATAAGATCTTGATTACGCATCAACTTACTCACAGCGGCGACCATCTCTGGCGTTAAACCTGAGCGCACTCGAGTAATCAGCTCTGCGCTGGTGCTATCGGCCAGTAACCAATTACGAAAATCACCAACGGTTAAATGAGAAATTTCTGCAAAGGCTTCAGCATCGTGCTCGTCCATAATCAAGCGCGTTACTTCGTCCTGTTCATAAGCGATCAAGGCTTCGCTTAAAAATTGTTTTAATGGTACTTCTGCCAATGCCATCTGCGCCACTGCGCGCTGTTCGGACGACTCTGCCATGACGCCCGCTAAACGGTCGCCAGAGCGAGCCGGTGACGCCTTGGCCATCAACTCGGCTAAGTTTTTAAATTGATAGGTCTTAGCACCTAAACGATAATTATAAAGCATGCTCGGCTATCTCAATCGACTTTGAATTCCAATAACCGAGCAACTTCTATACCACTGAAGCGCTAACGATTTTTCACGACAAACCTGCAACAGCGTCGTATTGTTCGACTTTCCAAGCTTCCTGTTTTGCATCGTGCAACCATTGCTGCATAGCAGGTAGCGCAAGCATGGCCTCGCTCCACCGAGAGAATTCGTCGCTTACTGCTAAACCATAACCCTTTACTCGCCACATGACCGGTGCATACATCGCATCAACAATGCTGAAGTGGCCGCACAAAAATGGCCCGCTTTCTTTGACCGCTTGGTATTCAGGCTGATTAAATTTGCGCCACAACACTGAGAGCCTCGCTAAATCTTTTTTTGATGCTTCGCTAGGCTCTACCTCACAGCTAACTCGGCAGTTCATCGGAAACTGGCTACGCAAGGCGCTAAAACCAGAATGCATTTCGGCAGCAACAGAGCGTGCTAAGGCTCTTAATGTTGAGTTTTCTGGCCACAACTTTTTATCTGGGAACTGCTCTGCCAGCGTTTCCATTATCGCCATCGAATCCCAAATCATTTGACCATTCTGCTCAAGCACCGGAACCGCCGCTGGAATCTCATGCTGGGCTGCCAACTCTTTCAATGCTGACGAGTGATAAAACGGCAACAGGGTTTGTTCAAAACCGATACCTGCAACCTTCATTGCAAGCCACGGCCGTAGCGACCAGCTGGAATAGTTTTGATAGCCAATGTATAGATGCATACTTATCTCTCCGTTCATTTATCGATAGCCCTCATCCTAGACTGGACTTACATTAGGAAAAAGCGAATAAATCCGTACAATAGAATGGCAATTCCGAATAGTTATTGAGTGAGGCTCGCAATGAACACAAAACAGGTGCGCAGCTTACTGGCGGTGGCCCAACTGGGTAGCATTGCCAAAGCTGCTGAACAATTACACCTCGCGCCTTCGAGTATTTCTGCCCAGCTCAAAGAATTAAATGTTGAATTAGGTGTGCAGCTGTTTGAACCGCAAGGGCGCAACATTGTACTCAGCGGCGCAGGCCAAACCCTGTTACCACACTTGCAGCAGCTGTGCGCTCAAGAAGTTCACTTAAAGCAACTGGCACAAGAGATAAACCAACCGCTGACCGGCAGTTTGAAAATTTTTGCGCCCAGCTCGATGTGTATTTATCGATTGCCCAAGTTGATTCAACGCCTGCACCAAAATGCACCAAAGTTGGAAGTGCTGCTGGTCCATGAGCCGTTCGATTACGCCACAGCATTGGCTCAAGGCGAGATCGATGCCGCCATTACCGTCACTCATCCAAGTGCCATGAGCGGCACATTAAAATCGACTTGGCAGAGCCAATTGATCCAACAAGAAGAGGTGATCTATGTGTGCACTCCAGAGAAAAAAATCGACCACACGCTCGGCCTAGAACAGCTCAACCAGCAGGCGCTGATCACCACCGAACCAGAATGCAGTTATCGTATGCACGCCGAACAGCAGTTTCGCCAATGCAACCTAACGCTCAATGCGCGACAGAGTTTTTCTAACGTGGAAGTGATTAAACGCTGCGTACTCGACAACATGGGAATTGGCCTGTTGCCTCGATGCGTTGTTGAAGAAGAGCTGGCCAGCAAAAAGCTAGTACAGCAGCCGGTAAAGGGCGCGCCCTATTATTTTAATTCGCTGTTGTTATACCCAAAACGCGAACAACAAGCCGAAAAAATTCTCGCCCTGTTAGCCACGCTTAACGTCGCTATATAGATGTTATGCTTTAGTGAAGCCCCGCGCGATTATCATAAATCGGCGAGGCACTAGAGCCAAAAAAAGCAGCCAAAAACTACAGTTCTTCACCATAGCGGTAATCTAATTCGAGCTCGCTGATCAAGGCGTTTAGATCATCTATCTGATAATGAAGTCGCTCGTTACTGCGCTCTAACTCAATAATTTCATCGCGCATATTTTCCATTTCTGTATTCAGTTCATAGCGCTGAGCAACATCGACCTGATCAGAAAGCATCAGTGTGGTTTTAGCTGCAATATTATCTTCTAATTCATTAATTTTATTATCTTGATTGCTCAACTGACTCGATAAACTACGCACCTCGCGAGAAGCGTCGTAAATTTCACTGCCTAGAATATAACCATCCATAAAATTATTTTCTAAATGGCTTGGGCAGATACCCGTGTAATCGTAACCGTCTAAACCTTTGCTATAGCCGACACTGCGGGTACAAAAACGATACAGCCCTTCGTCATAGCCGCTTAAATAGTCGTCGATATCCAGCGATACGCCATGTTTAGAACAGGCCTTGCGGTGACTCGCCACTTGAGAAGATGCCTTACCAGCTGCAGCATCGGCATAACCAATACCGTACCAATCTGCCGTTAGACACTCATCTTCACTTAGCGTTGCACAACCACTTAATACCGCACCTGCGGTTAACAAAACTACCCAATGAGAAATTCGCATTCTTGGCCTCTGCTCATGCTTACAAAATCAATACAGTTACCTTATACCAATCGCCAGATGAATTATAGATGAACGAATCGTTAACACGCCTTCGGCTGGTCACGCGGCAATCGCGTTTTGTTTATGTCAGCAAATCATACATAAGTCTAAAGCTTAACCTTCGGCAAGCGAGCGCTAGTCATGAAAACAGCCGCTACCCCGCCAAACGACGCGGCCTTGATCCAGATACGTTAATCAGTAACTGAATCTAACTGTCACCAAACGATCATTTTTTAGACATCGCGTTGTCATCAAAAACCGCAAGGATCTGCCTTCGAATTTAACCGTGCAGTTTTATTTTTATGTTGACCATTAATAGCCTAACAAAAAACTTTGGCGGCAATCTGGCCGTTAACAACGTTTCACTCAGCGTAGAAAGCCCTCAAATGATTGGCATTATTGGCCGCTCAGGTGCCGGGAAGTCGACGCTATTACGCATGATTAATCGCCTCAATGATCCAACCTCTGGGGAAATTAATTATCTCGACACCGCCGTACATTCTTTAAAAGGCCCAGAAAAAAGAGCCTGGCAAGCACGTTGCGGCATGGTGTTCCAACAATTTAATTTGGTGCCTCGCCTCGACGTAGTAACCAACGTCATGCTGGGTAACCTTAACAAGCAATCAACATTTCGTGCGCTATTTAACCTCTTCCCAAAGGAAGAAGTTTTTCGCGCAATCGATCTGTTAGAGCGCTTTGGTATTGAAGAACACATGGCCAAACGTGCCGATCAACTTTCGGGCGGACAACAGCAGCGCGTCGCTATTTGTCGCGCACTGATGCAAAACCCAGACATGGTGTTGGCCGACGAGCCTATCGCGTCATTGGATCCAATGAATGCACAAACCACCATGGAAGCGCTGCGTCGAATTCACGATGAAGATAACAAAATCGTACTCTGCAACCTACATACGCTCGATACCGCTCGCACCTTTTGCGACCGAGTCATTGGCATGCGCGATGGCCGCGTCGTATTTGATGGCCCTGCAAACGCATTGAGCACAGACGTAGCGCGCGAAATTTACGGAGCCGATGAGAACTTCTCTGAAACCTCCACTTCAACAAACATTAACGCTTTGCCGAGTGACCTTTCGTCAACCGTTAAAGCAGTCTAATGGTGCTTTATCAAAAACATTAACGTCACGCTAAACACATAAAACCTTGGAGAACAAAATGAAAAAGCTAGCCATGGCCACTGTTGCTGTATTGGGCCTTTCTATTGCAGCATCTGCTTCTGCAGCTGTTGATGAATTTCGTATCGGTATCTTAGGTGGTGAGAACGCTCAAGACCGTCTAAATAACCACGAATGTCTTCGTGAAAAAACAGAAGATCTATTGGGTGTGCCAACAAAATTATTCGCACCAGCGGACTATAACGGTGTTATCCAAGGTCTGCTTGGCGGCACTATTGACCTAGCTTGGTTAGGCGCTTCAAGTTACGCGAAAATTTGGCTAACCGATGCCGATGCCGTTGAACCTATTCTTGTTAAAGTAAATGTTGATGGCGGCTACGGCTACCACTCAATCGGTTTTGCTCGCAAAGATTCTGGCATCAAATCACTAGATGACATGAAAGGTAAAACCTTTGCTTTTGGTGATCCAAACTCAACTTCTGGTTACCTAATTCCTTCAATTGAAATCCCTGCACAGGGTTACTCAATGGAGAAGGGCGACTACTTTGGCGACATCGTATTCTCTGGTGGTCACGAACAAACTATCGTTGCGGTTGCCAATGGCGACGTTGATGCTGGTGTAACTTGGGCCGACGGCTTAGGTGACTGGGAAGAAGGTTACAACTCTGGTGCACTGCGCAAAGCTTCTGACTCTGGCATCGTTGATATGGGCGAGCTAGTGCAAATCTGGCAATCAAACCCAATCCCTGAAGGTCCAATCGTTGTACGTAAAGACCTACCTGCGTACACCAAAATGCAAATGACTGGCCTGATCGCTTCTATGCAATCTATGGACTCAGACTGTGCTTACAACATGTTCGCCGGTGAAGCGAAAGGTGTTATGCCAATCACGCACGAAGCCTATACCTCTATTATCGAAGCTCGTAAGTTAAAGTCTAACTAAGTTATAACGAGCCGATAGCTATGGTTTTAGATATCGATAGCTATAGCAAACAGTAGCCATAGCCCGCCTATTTTAGGCGGGCTATTTTAAGGGCTGTGCAAAGCAACGCTTAGCGCGTAAAAAGCCATTCTTTGCAGAACCTTTTACTGCAAGTCACATGTTTTTTGGATGTAAACAGACACATGAACCCAAGCACCCATTTAGCCCATTCGTTACCGACTGAGCGAAAAGATTATATTGCCTTAGTGCAACGCAAAAGAATGTACTCTGGTATTTTTTTACTCATTTTCTGCTTGCTATTTTTTAGCGGTTTTAATCTTGCTGAACAACGTAATGCTGGCGGTTTTTTACAAGGTCTGCACCAGCTTTTCGACTTTCCTAAAGAAGTTATCACAGAAGCTATCGAAGACTCGGCCGGTCTGCCGCGTTATTTATTACAGTATTTTCCATCGCTGATTGAAACCATCAACATTGCCGCTGTTTCAACCTTACTCGGAACACTCGGTGCTGTTGTGCTGTCGTTGTTAAGCACGCACGGTTTGGCTCGTTGGCCAAAACTTATTCCGGTGATTCGACGTTTACTCGATATCATGCGCGCCTTACCAGAAATAGTCATCGCTCTAATTCTTATTTTTATTTTAGGTGGCGGCCCTGTTCCTGCAATGATAGCCATTGCCATACACACCACCGGATCGCTCGGTAAGCTGTTCTCAGAAGTTAATGAAAATGTCGACCTTAAACCAGTGGAAGGGCTGGCTTCGGTTGGTTCAACCTGGTTACAACGCATGTTGTTCGCAGTGATACCTCAAGTGTTACCTAACTACATCAGTTACACGCTGATGCGTTTTGAAATCAACATTCGTGCTTCGGCTATTTTAGGCTTTGTCGGTGCCGGCGGCATTGGTTACGACCTAAAAAACACCATGAGTTGGGGCCAAGGTAAATACGATGAAGCGGCGGCCATTTTTATTTTATTGATTACCGCTATTTTCCTGGTCGACCAGATATCCAGTTATCTGCGTAACCGAAAAATCAAAGAAATTTAAGAGCATTGATGATGAGCGAAACCTATCACCTAAAAGCCCAAGCATTTATCCGCGGCAAACAAAAAGTTGCCTTAGCGATACCTGCTATTATTTTTGCGTACTTTGTTTATGTGTTTTTTGCGTTCGATATTTTAGGCCTAGTTGAACGTGCGCGACCAGAAAATGGTGCCTTGATCATGAAAGACATGGTCAGCTACAAAACCCATTTTCAGCGCGACAATCGAAGAGATGAATACAGCACTTCGATTGAAGGCGAAGCTAAAGGCGAATACCAACAGGCGGATGAGCCTAACTGGATCAGCATTGATGGTGATAACGCCTTTGTCGATATGCCCAATGGTCACACTGTTCAGTTTGAAAGCGATAAAGTTATCATCACCATTCCAGACTATGGTGTTGTTACCGCGCTGCCTTCCAACCGAGGCATCGAAACCACATTGCCTGCGGGTGATCTGCCGGAATGGATTAAAGTAAGTAATACTCGCGTTGCCATTAACAAGCCAGACTTACGGGTTCAGGTTGCCAAAGGCAAGACTACGGTTTACCGCTATTTTAATGGCTGGGAATTGTTCTTCTTCGATATGGAGAGTGCTTACCGCGGTTTAAACTTTGGCGAGCTAACAAAGCGTGTCTTTAGTGGTGAATTAGGTGCCATTGCGCACGACTTTTGGTTTAACCGCATGTGGCGTCATGGCGATGTTTTTTGGGCGATTTGTGAAACCGTTTTAATGGCCTTTTTAGGTACCATCGGCGCAGCAGTCATTACCTTACCGCTGGCATTTTTTGCGGCAAAAAACTTTGTTCGATATGGCATTATTCGACAACTAACGCGCCGGACATTCGATTTGATTCGCGGCATCGACAGCCTCATTTGGACGGTAATTCTAGCGCGCGCATTTGGCCTAGGGCCAATGACAGGTGCACTGTCTATTTTAATTACCGACGTCGGCACCTTTGGTAAGCTGTTTTCGGAAGCATTAGAAAACGCCGATGAAAAACAAATTGAAGGCATTCGCTCTACTGGCGCTAACCCATTATTGCGCAGCCGCTTTGGCGTGATACCGCAAATCTTGCCGGTACTTTTAAGTCAGGTACTTTACTTTTTAGAATCGAACACCCGCTCTGCGACTATTATCGGCGCGATTGTTGGCGGCGGTATCGGCCTGCTATTAACGCAAGCAATGATTACGCAAAAGGACTGGGAAGAAGTCACCTACTACATCATTTTAGTTTTGCTCATGGTCTTCGCAATGGATTCGTTTTCTAGCTGGTTGCGCGGAAAGTTAATTGGTAAGCGAACTAAATAATCGAAAATTTAAAATAATAAAACAGCATTTAGAGAAATCACCATGACACGTTTAACAGTAAATGAGCCTTTTATTCATCCTGAATGTGAAATTACCAACAGTCAGTTTGGTCGTTTTGTTGAAATAGGAAAAGGCTCACGCGTGTTAAACAGTTCACTCGATGATTACTCCTATTGCGACCGATACGCCGACATTGCCAATGCAAAGGTCGGCAAGTTTTCAAACATTGCCAGCTTTACTCGCATTGGCCCAACCGATCACCCAATGCAGTTAGCCAGCCTGCATCATTTTCATTATCGCAGTGCGGATTATTTTGAAAACCAAGAAAACGATGCTGATTTTTTTGCCCATCGTGTTTCGCGTATTGCCCATATCGGCCACGATACATGGATTGGTCACGGCGCAATCATTATGCCTGAAGTAACCATTGGCCACGGCGCAGTTGTCGCCTCTGGCGCGGTGGTAACCAAAGATGTTGCGCCATACTGCATTGTTGCAGGAGTCGCCGCTAGCGAAATAAAACGTCGGCTACCAGAGCAGGTAGCAGAACAGATGATGGAACTGGCGTGGTGGGATTGGCCGCACGAATTACTTGAACAGCGCATGGATGATTTCCGAAAATTACCGGCAGAAGAATTTTTAGAAAAGTATCGTTGAGCATTAGTAGTACCCATGAGTACAGCTGTCACGTTTTAAACTAACGACTAAGGCTCTGCTCATGAATATATTGGGCATAAAGTAAATCAGCAAAATCAAGTTCGGTGATTTTTTCAAGAACGAGATCACGCACTGCATCTGCAAGCAGGCTATTGTCTGCCGTTAACTCAAAGTCGTTTAACGATAGATACTCTAAGGCAACAGCGAGTCCGGTACGTTTATTCGCATCGGGCAAGGAATGAGACACTGCGATGCTTGCTGTGTATTTAGCCGCTATTTCAAATACATCACACAAGCCTGAGTAGGCAATAGCATTATCGATCCTACCCAAAGCACCCTGTAATTTATTGAGATCAACTGAGCCTTTCATTCCTGGCTCAGTTTTAAGAATAAATGCATTAATTTCAATTACCCGTTCAAACGGGAAAAAGATTAAATCCATTACATATCAGCCAATTTTTTAAAGGTTTCTTTGTGCGTCTTTAAAACTAACTTGGTTTCAGACCGGACAATTTGCTGACCTTCTATACCGGATAGATCGAGCTTTTTAGTTGCCTCGATTTTTGGCCGCTCGACTGCTTTTACACCATAAGCTTCAACTGTTGTATTCACTGAAATGCCTCCTTTTCTAGCTTTTATTGTACGCCAACTCTAGGCTATACGCATTATTCACTCTTATTTAACAGCTAAGGTTTTCTGCAATCAACCAATATAAAAAAATACAGCAGCTCAACTACAACCCAGACACTTCTAACTCTAACCGGTTGCCAACAAACCAAGCTTGGCCATAGGCTATCGGCTTACCGTTATTATCGACATCGACAGAGCGAGTGCGCAACAAGGCACCGCCGACCTGACAAGCTAGCAAACTGGCCTTTGTTGCATCGGCAATATCGGCCCCGATAATGGTTTCGGCACGTTCATAATCGACAATACCAACAGCGGTTAGGGCTTCGGTAACCGAAGCAGACTGCTTCATCACTTCGGGTAAATTGGGCATTCGCTCGGCAGGGTAACAATGTTGAAACATGCCAATGGGCTGGCCTTCTAAATCACGTACGCCTTCAATGAGATGCACCAAAGCATCTTCTTCCAAAGCTAATTTTTGTGCTTCTTTCGGCTTCGCTGGCCGTGTTTCAGAATACAAAATAGTTAGCCCAACCTGTTCGCTCAAACGGCCAATGCCTTGGCGTAAACGTGTTCGTTTGCCCAACCGATAGACAGTAGAACGCTCAGCGACAAAGGTGCCTGCACCACGACGACTAAAGACAACGCCTTCTTCTTGCAAAGCCGTTAAGGCTCGCCGCACGGTGTGGCGATTGGCACCAAAACGCTGTGCCAAGGCCGCCTCTGTCGGTAAGCGTTCACCGACTGCAAAGGCACCTTCGGCTATAGATTGATTGAGTTGCTGGTAAATAGATTGCCACATGGCGGGCTTAGGCATGGGTTTTCCTAACGTTAAAAATAAATACTGAGATAATCATCCTACTGTCATTTCATTTTAACAATAACAGGCTTTAATTTGTATAGTTGTCTAATTTAACTAAACAGGTTAACAGCCTCATGAAATCGACCTTCACTCAAGCAGAGCGCCAACACTGGCTTTCTACCCTCGCCAAAGCACCGGCAGAACAGCTGATTAACCAGTGGTCGGCAATCAATCTGTCGCCCGAATTTTCTTGGATACGCGCCCCTGAAACCGGAACGGTGATGGTACAAGGGCGCTCAGGTTCCAGCGGCAACCCTTTCAATTTGGGCGAAACCACGGTGACTCGTTGCAGCCTAGTGCTGGTCGATGAAACCATCGGTCACGGCTATATACAGGGCCGAAATCACGCAGCAGCCGAAATTGTCGCGCTATGCGATGCCTTGCTGCAACAAAATAATCCACTGGTTTTAGAGCAAATAATCCAACCGTTAGAAACCGCGGCACAGCAACAGGCAGAACAAATTAAACGCAAAGCCGCAGCAACCAAAGTGGACTTCTTTACGCTTGCCAGAGGAGAAGACTGATGAGCCAAGTAACACTCAGCGGCGGTTTCAAAAATGCCGCCATCGATTCTGCCAAAGCCTTCCGTGCTGCATTGGATGCATTGTCACGCCCGGGCAGCATCCAACAAATAGAAGGTACTGAACCACCGGCACCACTTTCGGTCGCCGCTGGCAGTTTACTGTTAACACTAATCGACACAGACACCGCTCTTTGCTTGCAGGGCCGCTACAATTGCCCAGCCATTCAGCAATGGTTGCGGTTTCATACTGGCGCGCCGTTAGTGTCTGCCGAACAGGCCGATTTTATTCTCACAGATTGGCAACACGCCTTACCGTTAAGCCAATTTAAGCAAGGCAGTTACGACTACCCAGATCGCTCAGCGACATTGATTATCGAAATGGATTCATTCGAAGGCAAAGACCTTAAACTCACTGGGCCAGGTATCGAAATTGCCAGCTACCTGAGTTTGCCAGAAGCCGAAGCGCTGCAAAAAAACCATGCATGTTACCCGCTGGGCGTTGATTTTTATTTCACCCACCAGACTCAAATTGCTGGCTTGCCGCGCAGCATAAACGTGGAGATTGCCTAATGTACGTTGCCGTAAAGGGTGGCGAAAAAGCCATCGACAATGCACACCAGTGGCTCGACGAAAATCGCCGAGGCGACATTAATGTTGCCGAGTTGGAAACCAAGCAGATCAGCCAACAGTTAGGTCTTGCTGTGGCGCGTGTCATGGCCGAAGGCTCGTTGTACGATCCTGAACTAGCCGCGTTAGCAATCAAGCAGGCGCAAGGTGATTTAATCGAAGCGATTTTTTTAATGCGCGCCTACCGTACAACCTTACCGAGGTTGGGCTCCAGCGAACCGATCAACACCGAAAAGATGCTTTGCAAGCGACGTATCTCTGCCATTTTTAAAGACTTGCCCGGCGGCCAGGTTTTAGGCCCAACCTATGATTACACTCACCGGCTGTTGGACTTTAAATTACTTGCCGAAGGCAAAGCACCTGCAGCAAAAGAACAAGCATACGAACAAAGCGATATGCCGCATGTACATGAATTTTTAAATCAGGAAGACATCATTCAGCGCGATGTTGACCTTGGTATTCGGCCACACGATTTAACGCGCGAGCCGCTTGAATTTCCAGCCGACCGGCCTGCTCGTTTGCAAGCACTGGCGCGCGGCGACGAAGGTTTTTTACTCTGCATTGGCTATTCCACCCAGCGCGGTTATTCACGCAACCATCCCTTTGTTGGTGAATTGCGCGTCGGCACGGTTGACGTCAGCATGGATATTCCTGAGCTCGGTTTTGCCATCGACATCGGCTGCATAGAAGTGACCGAATGCAACAACGTTAACCAGTTTTCTGGTAACAAAAAAACGCCCGCACAATTTACCCGCGGCTACGGTTTGGTATTTGGTCATCAAGAACGTAAAGCCATTTCGATGGCACTGGTCGACCGCGCTATGCAGTGGCAAGAACTCGGCGAAGACTATCAAGGCTCTCCGGCGCAAGACATTGAATTTATGATGTCGCATTGCGACAACATTCAAGCCACCGGTTTTGTTGAACACATTAAGTTACCGCATTACGTCGACTTCCAATCCGAATTGGAGTTAGTGCGTACGCTGCGCAAAGATGCCGCCAAAGATGAGGGCCAAGCATGAATACCGAACCAAGCAACGACATCGCTGAACCGATAAACAGCCTTGGCGAGCAATACAACTTTGCCTATTTAGATGAACACACCAAACGTATGATCCGCCGGGCGCTATTAAAAGGCGTTGCCATTCCGGGTTATCAGGTGCCGTTTTCATCGCGCGAAATGCCCATGCCTTATGGTTGGGGAACCGGCGGTGTGCAAGTGACCGCAGCCTGCTTAGTACCAGAAGATACTTTAAAAGTGATTGATCAGGGTGCTGATGACACCACCAACGCGGTATCGATTCGGCGGTTTTTTCAGCGCACCGCCAATGTTGAAGTAACCGAAAACACCAGCGAAGCCAGCGTGATTCAAACCCGTCACCGCATTCCAGAACAGCCTTTAGCAGATGGGCAAATACTGGTCTACCAAGTGCCGATTCCTGAGCCGTTACGATTTTTAGAACCGAGAGAATCGGAAACTCGCAAGATGCATGCATTGCAAGAATACGGCCTGATGCAAGTAAAGCTGTATGAAGACATTGCCCAACACGGTCACATTGCGACCTCGTACGCCTACCCAGTTAAGGTGAACGATCGCTACATGATGGACCCTAGCCCGATTCCAAAATTCGATAACCCAAAGCTGAATCAGAACCGCGCTTTGCAACTGTTTGGCGCTGGCCGTGATCAACGAATTTATGCGCTGCCACCTTACACCAAAGTGGTCAGCCTCGACTTTGACGACTACCCGTTCGAAGCTTCAAAGCCCGATGCCAGTTGCGCCTATTGCGGTGCCGGCCATACCTATTTGGATGAAATGATTATCAACGATGCAGGCGAACGACTATTCGTTTGCTCTGATACCAACTATTGCCAACGCCGAGTTGAAGAGCAGAAAAATTCAACTGACGACAGTACGGCAAATCAAACTCATTCAAAGAAGGACGAGCAATGATGAATTCTTTGTTATCCGTAACCAACCTGAACAAGGATTACGGCAATAAGCGCGGCTGCTTTAATGTTAACTTCGACCTTTTCCCGGGCGAGGTGCTTGGCATTGTCGGCGAGTCTGGCTCAGGGAAATCAACTCTGATGAATTGCCTCGCAGGTCATCAATCGGTCGATACCGGCTCGGTGATGTTCAATTCAGAAACGCTCGGCAACATCGACACCGTACAGATGGCCGAAGTCGATCGCCGACAATTAGCGCGTACCGACTGGGCATTCGTACACCAAAATCCACGTGATGGTTTGCGTTTAGGCATTAGCGCTGGCGCAAATATTGGTGAACGACTCATGGCTATTGGCGGTCGGCATTACGGCGACATTCGCCAAACCGCAGAGCAGTGGTTAGAAAAAGTTGAGATCCGTGCCGAGCGAATCGACGATCGGCCATCGACCTTTTCTGGCGGCATGCAACAGCGCTTGCAGATTGCCCGCAACCTAGTGACCTCACCAAAATTAATCTTTATGGACGAGCCAACCGGCGGTTTGGATGTTTCAGTGCAAGCAACGCTATTGGATTTACTGCGCAGCCTAGTACGTGAATTGGGCTTATCAGCCATTGTGGTAACACACGATCTCGCCGTTGTGCGTTTGCTCGCCGACCGAGTCATGGTGATGCAACAAGGCGAAGTGATCGAAACCGGTTTAGTCGACCAAGTACTGGACGACCCGCAACATCCTTATACCCAACTTCTTGTTAGCTCAATTTTGCAGGTGTAACTCATGATCGAAGTGTTAAACGTCAGTAAAACGTTCACCCTGTACAACCAGCAACAGGCTCGTATCGAGGTGTTAAAAGACGCCAACCTCAATGTTATGCCCGGCGAATGCGTTGCTTTAGCGGGTGTTTCCGGTTCCGGTAAATCAACGCTGATGCGCATGATTTACGGTAATTATCTTACCAACGAAGGTCGCATCATTATCGATGGCACCGACATCACCGAAGCTAACGCGCACCAGATGATGTCTATCCGACGCCATACGCTCGGTTACGTCAGCCAGTTTTTGCGCGTACTGCCACGCGTACCCACTTTAAAAGTTGTCGCCGAACCGATGATCGCCGCTGGCGCAAGTGAGCAAGCAGCGCACCAACGCGCCAAAGAGTTGCTAACTCGGCTACGTATTCCTGAACATCTTTGGTCGTTATCGCCATTAACTTTTTCTGGCGGTGAGCAACAGCGAGTCAACATAGCGCGCAGCTTTTGTCAGCCTTATCCAGCGCTGTTATTAGATGAACCAACCGCCAGTTTAGATGGCGCCAACCGCGATACCGTGATCAGCATGATTAACGAAGCCAAAGCCAATGGCGCTGCCATGATCGGTATTTTTCACGACATCGAAGCGCGCGACCGAGTCGCTGATCGCGTCGTAGACTTATCGAACTTTACTGCGGAGCATTAAGCGATGAGCGGAACAATGCATGTTGTCGTCGGCCCTTCCGGTTCTGGAAAAGACACGCTAATCGACGGAGCTAAAGCGTTATTGCCGCATACATTATTTGCCAAACGCACTGTTACGCGGCCAGCCGATGCTGGCGGTGAAGACTTTATTGGCGTTGATCAAACCACCTTTGATCAACAGGTCGCCGAGGGAAAATTCTGCGTACATTGGCGCGCTAACAATCTCAGCTATGGTATTCCTGTTGAAATTTGCCAACAGGCAGCGGCCGGAACAGACGTCGTCTTTAATGGTTCGCGCGCAGCCTTAAAAAATATTTGCGCCTGCTTGCCAGCCGTTCAGGTCGTGTGGATCGAAGTCGCCCCAGAAGTACTCGCACAACGCTTGCGCCAACGCGGCCGTGAAAGTGAAGCTGAGATTAAAAAACGTCTACAGCGACAACAATGGCAGCCCCCTAAAAATGCCACAATTATTAGCAATAATGGCACAATCGAAGAGGGCGTTCAGGCGCTCGTTGCAGCCTTATCTGGCCAACGGGTAACGCTCGATCAAGTGAAAACGGCCTTGCTCGCTTTCACCACAAAGGCAGAGGTCTAATATGGTTGTCGGTTGGGTAAGTAAGTCATGACTGTGCTGTTGCAACAACGCCAACTGCTCGGCTCGTTCGGCATCTGGCAATGCGCCGGTGAGCGTCAGGTGGAATTTAAATTGATCAAACACATAGGGATAACCCCATTGTGTCAGCAGTTCATCTTGTCGCGCGCTCAAACCTGCCGAGCGACGCCGTTGCAATTCTTGTTCACTGGCAGGCTTGCGCCAATCATCCAGTTGTCGCACGCAATCTTCCGCCAACTTTTGCAATTCGCTGCTCGACTGACTCAGGGTAAAACACAGAAAGCTAGCTGTACTGTTCAATTGAATAGCTCTCAGCTCAAAAGCCGGCAATTCAAAAGCACGATGCGACAAACAAAAGTCTCGCAAACGTTGTCGCAAACTTTCAAGACTCATGCCTTCGGCCAACTGCATTGGCGGTTTAACAGTGCCATGAAAACCATATTTTACCGGTGTCGCGACTCGCTCAGCGTGAGCTTCGCTGACCCAATTTGGGTAAGCCACTTCGCGCCCAGTTTCGACATCCCAACCCAACCAAGCGGCACCCAATTGTGCCAATGGCGATTCAGCCTGAGGCAAAAAGTACACAGCATAACGTTTAAATTCTTTCATTTTTCGACCCTTTCAGGAAACCTAAAACGATGACCATAACGACATTTACCAATGCCAAAATCATAACAGGTGATGAGGTTATCAACGGCACAATACAGTTTGATGATCACGGCATTAGCGACATTCAATCCGGCAACAGCCAAATTCCAGCCGCGATAGATTGCCAAGGCGATTACATCGCACCAGGTTTAGTAGAATTACACACCGACAACCTAGAACGCCACTTACAACCGCGCCCCAGCGTGCATTACCCTCACAATGCTGCGGTGATGGCACACGACCGAGAGCTAGCCAGCACTGGTATTACCACCGTTTTCGATGCGTTACGCATTGGCTCGATGACACCCAAAGAAAGCCAATACCAACGCTACGCACGTGAATGCGCGCACGAAATTTTGCACAACCAAGCGCAAGGTAATTTAAAAATTAGCCACTACTTACACATCCGTTCTGAGGTGTGCTCGGAAACGCTTTTGGATGAAATTGCCGAATTTAGTACCGAAGATCGCATCGGCATCGTCAGCCTTATGGACCACACGCCGGGCCAACGTCAGTTCCGCGACATCACACAAATGGAAGCTTACTTGCAAGGCAAATACGGCATGAACCGTGAGCAGATGGACGCCCATTTTGACAGCCTGTATGAACTGCAAAATCGGCTCGGCAAAACGCACGAACAAGCCACCATAGAATTCGCCCGCGCCATGAACGCAACACTGGCTAGCCACGACGATACCACAACAGAAGACGTGCTCAGCTCGAAAAAAAATCGAGTCTCACTGGCCGAATTTCCAACCACAGTAGAAGCCGCTGCTGCCTGTAGAGAACACAATATTCCGGTGATGATGGGCGCGCCCAATTTAGTACGCGGCAGCTCACACTCGGGCAATGTTTCGGCAATGGAATTGGTGCGCATGAACCTGATGGACATTATCAGCTCCGATTACATTCCCAGCGCCTTACTGTACAGCGCCGTCAAAGTCGGCATGGAACTAAACGACTTACCACAAGGCATCGCTACGGCCACACGGGCACCGGCACTCGCCGCAGGCCTTACCGACCGAGGCGAGCTTAAACCTGGTTTGCGCGCTGACTTAATCCGCTTTTCATTAGCCGCCGACACGCCGTTATTACAAAGTGTTTGGTGCAAAGGCCAGCGAGTGTCTTGAGAACCATCTTAATAGAAACGTCTTGATAAACATCTTAATAAAAACGAGCTGAATGCTAAATAAAGTTGACTTGAGTGTTCATCAAAAAACCACAGAGTGAAAGTTTGCGCTATGAAGTCATTGTTTAGCCAAGTCGCTTATTGCATCGATCGAGCATACTGCTCGGTCGGGTTAGATGTTCATCAATACGCGCAACGCAAACCTGAACGAGCACAAAAAATTGCCATCTGGCTGTTAGCGATTGGCCAAACGCTGGGTTATGCCGGGCTCTATTATATTTTTTCTGCTTTGTTGTTTAGCTGGGATGCCTCACTCGGCTGGGGCAAAGAAAAGCTAACTCTGGCGTTCATGGCTGCCGCCTTTGCCGGGGCTGCTGTGTCGCCATTTGCCGGACGCATTGTCGACATGGGCGGTAGCCGTTGGTTACTCAGCGGCGGCATGGCGTTAGGCGCGCTGGCACTGATTTTATTAAGCACAACTCAACACTACGCTGGCTTTATTGTCTGCTGGTTATTGCTTGGTGTTTCACACGAGTTGGCGCTTTACGGGCCTTGTTTTGCTTTTGTCACTCGCACCACAGGCTTACAGGCCAGTCGCAACATTACCCTCATTACACTGATGGCAGGCTTTGCATCGACACTCGCATTACCTGCCGGTGCCTTTTTAGCTGAAAGTATCGGTTGGCGCAGCACCTGTTTAGTATTCGCGGCAGTCGTTGCCTTCATCGGCGCACCTGCGCTCTACGCGGGAGCAACGATGATCGAATGCTGCCCGAGTAAAATAGATTTACCGGAAGCCAAGAAACAAAATAAACAAGCCTTTGCTTTAATCCGCAAACGGCCTGCTTTCTGGTTGCTTTGTCTCGCCTTTCCACTAATCGGCTTTACCACCAACCTGTTACTCATTCACATCATTCCTATCCTGATCGAATCTGGCATGGCGTTATCGCAAGCGGTGTTAGTCACGGTATTCTTTGGGCCGATGCAAGTCGTTGGCCGACTCACCATTATGCTGCTCGCCGGGCGATTAAATTCGCTCGCCCTGACTATTGTTTCTTGTGCAGGTATTTTTATTGCCGTGCTACTGCTAAAAACAGTCGGCACAATCGCCTTAGCAGGCTACGCCTTTGCCATTTTATTTGGTGCCTGTAACGGCATTCTGAGTATTTTAAAACCACTGGTCACCGCCAATGTACTCGGCAAAACCGCTATTGGGATGGTCACCGGCAGCATGGCCGTACCCTATTTAATTATGGTAGCACTATCACCACAGATCGGCTCTTTTCTATGGCGAATTGACGGCTACGACTTAGCCCTTAACGTCGCAGCTGGTGTTTCTGCCACCGCTCTGATCACACTCTTAAGTTTGGTGTTTTTGTTGAGAAGAAGTCGGGATTGATAAGGTTTAGTTTAATTAATTCTGCGATGTAACCTCATTTTTATCTATTCCAATATGTGCAAATAAATTAAATTGGTAGCTAACTCGACTAACCAACATGCAGCCGAACTCAAAATATCACAATAAGCTCGGCAACGACTTTCAATATGGATTCGCTAACATCGAATTTCTTGCCTTAAACCGGTCATTAGTCTCAGTTCCGTTTGCAATACTCAGCTTCAACTTGGATCCCTCTTTTATTAACTCGGCTACATTCTTCTCGATATTTAGCTGTTCTTCTATCTTACTATACGACAGGTTAGAGTATTCTTTACGATGCTTATCTAAACGGCGCAAATATAATTCATGCAATACCATCCATATCGCGATTTGAAAGAGAGAGAGATATATTCCGCATCTCATGGTACTCACGTTCATTAAAGGAACTCGACGATACAACATGTGGAATTAACGAATCATCGATAACCTTCTCAACCAGCAGCCACTTCTTAGATTCATTCTTTAGCTTTGTTCCCTCTAACAGCATCAGCGGGTATGCCACTACATCCTTCACACATTGATCTTTAAGGAAACGAATGCTCTCATTAAATGAATCAACTGTTTGCAAAGGCAATCCATAGATTAAGCTGACCAGAAATGGTATTTCATATGTTTTAAGCAATTCAATTTTCTGAGAAATGACTTTCAAATTATTAGGCCGGTCGATTACCTTAAATTCACTTGGAACAACAGTCTGCAATCCAAATTCAAGACTGACATTAAGCTGTCGACAAAGCTTTAGGAATTCCTCTGTTATAAACTCAAATCGAACCTGTAGATTCAGCTCTGAGCTCAGACGTATTCCGATGCAGTATTTAAGAATTTCTAAGTGGTTATCTGAGGGATTATTGAAGATCGGATCCAGGACATTAATTTTCTTAACATCTTTAGCTTTAAACTGATCCAATTCAGATTTGATCCTTTCCAAATCAAATGAGCGTACAGAGACACCTGAAAGATCTCGATGCTGACAAAAATTGCACTTAAAATTGCACCCTCGCTTGGTTTCCCAGTGAACCATCTGTTGACCTTGTTTAAGTGGGATGGCCGAGTATAGATTACCATTCGCTAAATATGGAGAAGGCAGTATCGCGAAATCTGAGGGGCGATCCTGGTCATGGTAGATTTTTCGGCCTGCTATGTTGGAGTCAAATATTGCTTCGAGGAGTGTAAACTCAGCATTTCCAACGATATAGGCGTCTCCGGTCGGGTATTTGTCGAAACAAGTACCCCCATGAACTTCATAGCCACCCAATATGAACTTTCCTTCAAAACCTTGAGTTCGAAATAATTGCATAAGCGGCTCAACTAGGTGGCTTGACCAAACATAGCAGGCCAGAGCAATATGACTCAACTGACAAACATCACATTGACCACGGATAAAACTGACGACATCTTTGGGTGTCAATTCTTTAGGCTGACTCATACTGATTGGAATATGGTCAATTAAAAATGTACTGCCGAATTCAGGGTGTGCATGGCAAGCAGCAAGCAGGCTACCAGCAGCTAGGCCAGTACCCGATTTTCCTCGTTGAGAGAAATCGAAGGTTATTAGAAGGACATTCTGCTCAATCATGCTGCATCTCCTTCCAAGCAATAAAGATTAGAGGCAACGAGATCACATACTCTATTCAGGTCCTTTCGCCAGAGTGCGATAACTATCATCGTTGACTTTTCGACACTGACTTTAATCAGGAGACGTTTTTTTCTAGAAAGCCGGACTAACCGCCAACCTGGTGCTGCTTTCAACTTTTTATATCGTGTATTTGGTAGTTGCTGACCAAACACTTGGATCTTATGAATCTCACTTGCATCGAAGGATGCCTTTCGATACGACCAGACCTGACAAGCAGTGGTACTCTCAATACTCTTAAACTTAAACATGTTAGACCTCTCGTTCTGTGTTTGAGTTAGCGCTGATTGGTTATAGCGCAAACAAATACTCACAAAACCGATGCCTATTTCTTAGGAAAAGTAGCTGTCACCCCCTAAATTAGAAGGTGTAGCTCGATATGAAGCCTTCAAGGGAAACATCACTTGATTAGTCAGGGGTGGCTTCTTTGACTAATTCTGGGAACCGATCCGTCAGGAGCCAGGTAATTTCTTGAAATTCCTTATAGTCCCCAATTTGTCGGCCATTTTTGGCCATAGCTTTTCTATGCTCTTTATGAGTAGACGAGTAAAAAATGGCCCAATCAATTGGTGTACCACCTCTGTCATCTTTCGCAGATACTAGCTCTGGATAGTTATTAGCTAGATATTCGACCGCTGGGTAATTTCCAGCTCGAACAGCAGTGTGTAATACATTGGCTTCATTCGAAGACAATAATTTAATTACTCGGGGGAATTGTTGATGTTTGGTGAGCTGTTCAAAGCAGGTTTGGGATCGACTTGCAACTGACGAGTGAAGCGCAGTACGTCCCTTAAAATCCTGATAGTCCAACTCAGCCCCAGCTAGAATTAGCTTTGCAACAATTTGATCAAATCCATTGTTAGCTGCAAGCATAAGTGGAGTTTGGCGTTTGAAGTCAGCTTTGTTACTCAAAGATGGTATGAGTTCAATGAGCAATTCCATTAGTAAATGGTAGTTTTTTTCTACTACATCAAAAGAGAAGCCTACTAAACTCGCGATTTCTTTCATTCTTGGCAGATCGGAAGCTATCTTAATTAACAAAACTAATATAGATTCGTTACGACCACCAGAAACAGACTTTACCGCGAGGTCTGAGAAATGCTTGTTGATCCATTCACATATTTCCTCACGTGCTAATTGCTTACTAGGCTCCATTACAAAGCGAATCACTTCTTTTGGTAACTCAGAAATAATCTCAGCTTTAGGATAACCTATGTAAGGTGTGTAAAGGGTCTTACCGAAGTACTCGAACAACCCTGGCACATAGTTTTCAATGACCGGAGATAGGTCGTTCGAATCTTCAAATACCAATCCACCAATAAATCTTGAAAATATAGACTCCAATGAATTCAAGTTAAATGTCTTCATCGGTACGGCTAATTCAAGTGAGAGAAGATCTCTTGCGATTCCTCCTTGATGTTCGCCAAAACAGTAATTTTCTGATACTTCAAGAGCCTTCCTGAATAACTTCCTGGCACCATCAAAGTCATTCCTATACAACTTATGCTTAGCAGAAAAATCTAGGTAAAATGGCTCAAAAACGTGTCGCTCGGGGTGCTTTTCGAAATGCTGTAAGAGCTCAGAAACTCTAGCCTCAGTATCCTTTTGATAAAAACTAAAACCGTCGTTATTGAGAATGGCAGAAAGCTCCAGTATAAATATCTCTAACTTATTCAGGGATGTCGTTTTTACCTCCTTCATTCGCCGAACTAATGCCATCCGATTTCTGTAGCTATCTCGTAGAAAAGCAGTTCGATATAGAACATCAAAATCGTTCACTTTCTTCAAATCTTTACCTCGAATGACATTTGGGCTAGATACTGAAATTTTTTCAGCTTGCGAAGTTATTGATATATCCCGTTTCTTGAGACTCACCTTTCTCTTCAAGTAGTACATTTGGTCTTGCGGTGAGATCGGAAACACATCATTGATGTCATTCGTCCCGATTAGCGATCTGAAAGTAATGTTTAAATGTTCTGCAAGGTGACCTTCAATATCAGAAATAACCTCACTTTGTACTCCTGAAAATACATCATCCTTCAGGAAAAAAGGCACGGAGTTCGCAAAAATTCGGGTTTCTTTTTCTGGTTCCGTCGTTCGCTTTAACGACTGAATAGTCAAATTGAAAGACAGTTCCAGGATCTTTATAAGTTGCAACGTCTTGTTTTTTGCAGGATCTGCCGATTTAAACGTGTAGGAATTACCTGAGATTAATTTGCACAGATTCTTATAGCCAGCCTCACAGGCCCTTGCGACCTTTAGCCTTTTTACAACAGTACTAATCGATGGCTGAGAATAGCGATTTATCATCAAAGCTACAAAGTGCAACATGAGGTCTTCATTCAAGTCAGATGGTGAAGCGTTAAGTAAGTTATCAATAACATCACGATCTAGCGGCACTTCATGTTTTAGGAGGCCTGGCGTCAGTCCTTTTTTGCTTATAAAACCCCTTGCTACTTCGAATTGAGCAACTGCAGGTAGGCTAGTATCAACACTAAACGTACCGTTAAATGTAAGCTCAAGATCTGTAAAATACTCGTCTATCTTCGATCTAAACGGTGTGGTTTTGCCATCCTTCCAGTTTCGAAGTGTCTTAACTAGAGACTCTTCGTCCTTGCCACGCTTTGTCAGCCCCATTTGTTGTGCTGTTTTATCTAGTGAGACGCCCATCAAATCGAGGAACCAGTCAACAACCATTTGCACTGGCATTTTAAGCTCATGACTCTCTCCGAGCTGCTCGGAGAAAGGTAGAAACCAGAAATATCCTCCTGGCATACCTTTGTCTATAGGTGAATCCGACTGCCAGAAGGCGAGATGTCGCCCCAGTTGAGGCATGATCAAACAGCTTGCGATGTGATAAACAACCTGGGCATCAGTGATGCCATAGGTCCATGTTTTTAAACGAATATTGTCAATAACGGAGCCCGACGACATCAGGTTTTGCATGATGTCGATAGCTTCGGTTTCTTCTATGGCCAGCTCTTCAAAGATCTCTTGAATCAAGTCGGCTACTTTCTGCTGGTGTTCCATAAACACACCAGTACGGGCTAACAGTGATTTCTTCTTCTTGGGACTGTATTGCAAACCCAAAGCAGAATGCACGCTGAGTATTATTTTTTCAAATGAGGGGAATGAAGCCATAAGTGATCCTTTTGCTAATTTAGAGGCTATTAGCTCATTCCTTGAGGCTAAATATCAGAGAAAAGTTGGTGCCACCTCTTATTTTTAAAATTAAGTTTGGCGTTTTTGTTGAGAAGATATCGGGGTTGATAAGATTTAGTTTAACTAATTTTGAGATGCAGACTCATTTAAGCTGCGAAGCGTTTTATCTGTCTGTAAAAGAGCTTTTGCTTTAAATGCGGCTTCCGTTTCTGGGTACTTATCAACAACGTAATTGAGCACACCTAAGGCATAAGCTGACTCTCCTAACTTCATATAATTATCAGCTTTTAACAACATTAAATTGGCAGTATCTTCATCGGAGTAATTATATTTAATTAAAGAATACTCAATTTTCCGTAATGACTCCTCATAGTTTCCTTCGTCATTGGCATTATAAGAATTGCTTGCAGAAGCCGGGGCTAAAGAGCACCCAGACATTATTAAAATTACTGCAGCCAATAATGCGATAGTATATTTATTCATAATTTCCTCTTTAGAAACGCCATAATCACCGACTAAAAGTGAGCAATGATTTATAGTCTGGTAATAACTAAACCTATTCTTTGTTAACGCTGTGTTAACCTGACTCCACCGTCAAGCTACACTATTTTTAATTAAGTTTCTAGAAAGCTAGCAGGCTTACGACGACGGCCTCAATTATCTTTTCATAATAAATTACCGCTACCGATTCTTAATCGGTAGCGGAAAACTAGCTTTAGCTATTTATTTAGCCCTGTCACTTAATCTTACTTACTCAACCGTAACAGCTTTTGCGAGGTTACGAGGCTGGTCGACGTCGGTGCCTTTAATCAGCGCGACGTGGTAAGCCAACAGTTGCATCGGCACGGTGTAGAAAATCGGTGCGGTGATTTCGTTAACGTGCGGCATGGAAATAATTTTCATATTTTCAGAGGCTTCGAAGCCTGCTTTTTCGTCGGCGAAGACATACAGTTGACCGCCGCGTGCGCGCACTTCTTCGACATTAGATTTTAGTTTTTCTAACAGGTCGTTGTTTGGTGCAATAACGACGACTGGCATTTCTGCGTCGATCAAGGCAAGCGGGCCGTGCTTTAATTCTCCGGCGGCATACGCTTCGGCGTGAATGTATGAAATTTCTTTCAGTTTTAGCGCCGCTTCCATGGCGATTGGGTAGTATTCGCCACGACCTAAAAACAGCGTGTGGTGTTTGTCGGCAAAGTCTTCGGCCAGTGTTTCAATTTCGTTGTCGTACGCGAGGGCACTTTCAATGTGTACTGGCAGTGCGTGTAACTCTTTAACGATTTCTGCTTCACGTTTGGCGTCGATACGGCCTTGGTGTTTACCGATTGCGGTAACCAGCATCAGCATGGCCGCCAATTGAGTAGTAAAGGCTTTGGTAGAAGCCACGCCAATTTCGGTGCCGGCGCGGGTCATAAAGGCGATGTCCGATTCGCGCACCAAAGAAGAACCGGATACGTTACAGATAGTCATTACTGCCATGTAACCTTTCTCTTTTGCGATGCGCAGTGCGGCTAAGGTGTCGGCAGTTTCACCCGACTGTGACAGCGTAATCAGTAAGCTGTTTGGGCGCGTAACAAATTCGCGGTAGCGGAATTCGGAAGCGATTTCGACATCGCAACTGACGCCAGCAATCGATTCAAACCAGTAACGTGCTGCCATGCCAGAATTATAAGAAGTACCGCAAGCAATAATTTGTACGTGCTCAACCTTGGTTAAAATTTCGACCGCGTTAACGCCAATGCTTTCGGTAATGACTGAGTCTTTTGTGACTCGACCTTCGATAACATTCTTCATTGACTCTGGCTGTTCAAAAATTTCTTTTTGCATAAAGTGACGATACTGGCCTTTGGTGCCTGCGTCTTGCTCAGCGGTTGACTCAACTACTTCACGCTCAACGGGCTTACCGTTTACGTCGATCACTTTAACATCGCGACGGGTAATTTCGGCAACGTCACCTTCTTCTAAATAACTAAAGCGACGAGTAACAGAAAGCAGCGCTAGTTGGTCGGACGCTAAAAAGTTTTCACCCACGCCGTAACCAATCACTATCGGGCTACCTGAACGGGCAACAACAATTCGCTCAGGGTCGTTGCGATCTAAAATTACCGTGCCGTATGCGCCTTCTAATTGCGCGGCAGTTTTGTGCAGTGCTTCGATAAGCGTTTCTGACGTTCGGTATTCCCACTCAACCAAATGCGCGATAACTTCAGTATCGGTTTCTGAGCTGAACACATAACCACGCTCTTTTAATATTTCGCGCAAGCTTTCGTAGTTTTCGATAATGCCGTTATGCACGACAGAAATATCGCCAGAAATATGTGGGTGAGCGTTTGCCTCAGAAGGTTCACCATGCGTAGCCCAACGAGTGTGCGCAATACCAGTGCCGCCAGTGACGCCTTGCTGCTCAACGGCGTCGGCCAATTCTTGCACCTTGCCTAAGCGGCGCACACGAGTCAGATTTTTTTCGCTGTCGACCACGGCAACACCAGCAGAGTCGTAACCGCGATATTCTAAACGGCGTAAACCTTCGACTAAAATTTCGGCGACATCACGTTGAGCTACGGCTCCAACTATTCCACACATAATTTGTTCCTCTTTTTAATATCGTTAAATTCTGTTTTTAATTTAATTGTTAAAATATTTTTTAAATTTTATTTCGCAAGTCGCTGCAATCTATTTGCTCTCAGCGAGAATAACCGTCACACCCTTGGCGCGAATCTGCTCGACAATCGCCGGATCTAATTGGCTGTCGGTCACTAAGGTCGATATCTGCTGCCAAGCCAATTCTAAGTTATGAATTTTTCGGCCAATCTTGTTTGATTCGGCAAGCACGATCACCTCACGTGCGACATCGGCCATGACACGACTTAAGCCCACCAACTCGTTAAAGGTGGTGGTGCCACGTTCAACATCGATGCCATCGGCACCAATAAAGAGTTGGTCGAAGTCGTATTGGCGCAACGCCTGTTCCGCGATTTGACCTTGGAAGGCTTCAGAGTGTGGGTCCCATGTGCCGCCGGGCATCAACAAGGTTGGCTCGTTTTCTAATTCACGCAGGCTTGCGGCTATGGCGAGAGAATTGGTCATCACCACCAGCCCCTGCTTTTTAGCAAATTCAGGCAGCATCGCCGCGGTAGTACTGCCGCTGTCGATAATAATTCGGTTGTGGTCACGAATAAGCTGAGCCGCGGCTACGGCGATCGATTTTTTACGAACCGAAAGTTCTTCATCTGCCGTTTCGTTGATTAATTCTTTAGGTAACGGTACCGCACCGCCATAACGGCGCAGCAAAAGGCCACTGGCTTCTAAACTGGCTAAGTCTTTACGCACGGTCACTTCAGAGGTTTGCAGCTGCTTAGCAAGCTCATCAACCTTAACCTCACCCTGTAAGGCAAGCTGGTCGAGAATTAGTCGTCGGCGCTGCTGAGTGTTTCGTTTGGACATTTTAAAACCAATTAACTTTCGAATCGAAACTTATTCTAGTTTTATCGTTCCGTTTGGCAAGTTATTTTTTAGCTTTTTGCACCTTTCTATACAAAAGTGCGTCCTTGTTGGCGCTTTTTAATTGCCGCTTACTTAATTACCATCCACCGCATTTAGCGCTAAAAACGCAAAAAGCCCCGTACGGCATAACCGACGGGGCTTTTAAACTGCTGAGCTGTTTCAGCTTCTAGTCTGTTTGAATTTCTAGTCTTCTAATGTTCTTCTAATAACCTTTTAAGAGCAAAGAGCACTAGGTGTCCTTCTTGGTTGGCCGCTGCCAATTTTCAATACTGGTTTGCTTAACACGGGTCACCGCCAACACGCCTTCAGGCACATCGCGAGTGATGGTTGCACCTGCGCCAACGGTGGCGTTTTTACCAACAGTGACTGGCGCGACTAACTGGCTATCGCTGCCAATAAAGGCGCCGTCTTCAATATGGGTGTGGTGTTTGTTGGCGCCATCGTAGTTACAAGTAATAGCACCGGCACCGATGTTCACCTTTTCACCAACGGTGGCATCACCAACGTAAGAAAGGTGATTCACTTTACTGCCTTTGCCAATAAAGGCTTTTTTGATTTCGACAAAGTTACCGATTTTAGAGTTGTCGGCAAGCTCGGCACCGGGACGTAAACGCGCAAATGGGCCAACCGTCACCTGTTCACCTAAGCTGGCATTTTCGATCACACTGTTAGCTTCAATCACACTGCCAGCACCAATGCTCGCATCACTGATAATGCAGTTGGCACCAATAGTAACGTTGTCGCCTAACTGCACATTGCCATTAAAAACACAGTTTATGTCGATGATGCAGTCTTGCCCTGCAGTTAAATTACCGCGCACATCCAAGCGAGCAGGGTCACGCAGAGTGACGCCATCGGTCATTAAACCATTAGCAATTTGCTGCTGGTGCCAACGCTCTAATTGCGCCAGCTGTAGGCGATTGTTAACGCCGAGGGTTTCGTGCTCTTGCATCGGGTGCACGGTATTAACCTTAACGTCGTTAGCAACCGCCATGGCGATTAAATCGGTTAGGTAATATTCACCCTGAGCGTTGTTGTTTTTCAGCTTTGGTAACCATTGATGTAATGCCTGGGCTGGCACCGCCATGATGCCGCTGTTGACTTCGGTAATGGCAAGCTCGGCTTCACTGGCGTCTTTCTGTTCGACGATAGCCTGCACTTCGCCTTGCTCGTTTCGCACGATGCGGCCATAGCCGGTTGGGTCTTCAGTAATGACCGTTAATAAACCCATACTACTTTCACCAACTTTCGCCACCAATGCTTTGAGGGTATCTGGTTGGGTTAAGGGTACATCGCCATACAAAATAAGCACCGCGCCATCTGCTGGCAAGTTTGGTAATGCTTGAGCCACGGCGTGGCCGGTACCGAGCTGCTCCGCTTGTAAACAAAATTTGATCGAGGCATCTGCAAAATAGGCTTTTACCTGTTCTGCACCGTGACCGACAACAAGGTTGATGTCATCACTAAAGTGGCGTGCAGTGTCGACTACATGAGCCGCCAGCGGTTTACCAGCCAAGGTGTGTAAGACTTTCGGTAAAGCCGATTTCATGCGTGAGCCTTGGCCTGCAGCCAACACAACGATGCTAACGTCCATAAGGTTCCTATTGCTTCAATTCTGTACTGGGGCGAACCCAATAGATAAAGGTGAATGTTATAAAAGTAGATATTATAAAGGCGAATGTTATAAAGACGAAGGTTATAAAGATAGTGCTGGCCGCCATTCTAGGCGGCCACGATGAAATGGCAAGTCAGTCAGTCGAGGCGCTTCTGAATTAGGTGTTAAATCCACTGCCATGCTTTCATTAATGAAAGTCCGATGCTGGTAGAGATCAGGCTGAAGACAGTAGTAATGGCGATAATATTGGCGGCTAAGCTGGCGTTGCCGCCCATCGCGCGCACCATCATATAGCTGGCAGCAGCGGTCGGTGTCGCCATCATTAAATACATCACGCCCAGTTCCATACCTCTAAAGCCAAACCAGTACGCTAAAGCCGCAGCGCCATAAGGCAATACCACTAACTTTAACAGTGTCGCCCAAGCGGAAACCTTGCCAGCCGAAACCAAACCGGCCCAAGAAAGCGTCGCGCCAATGCTCAGCAACGCAATCGGCAGTGTCATTTGCGCCATGTACTTGGCGGCACCTAAGGCAAATTGCGGTACTGGAATGCCAGACACACGCCAAACGCCAGCAAGAATAATGGCGATGATCAGTGGGTTTTTTACCAATGCCAGAGTAGAAGAAAGAATAGGGTTGCCACTTGATTGCTGGCCAGACCATTGATTCAGCGTGATCACCGCTAAAATGTTATACAGCAGAGACAACACCGCCAAATAGATAGCCGCCAAGGTAGCACCGTCGTCGCCAAAAGCACTGATGCAAAAGGCGATACCGACAATGCCCATATTGCCGCGAAACGCACCCTGCACAAAAACACCGCGCTCTTCTCGAAAATTAATAATCCAACGGCTAAACAGTGTCAGCAGAACAAACGAGGCCAACGTAAAGCCGACACCATAGACGATAATTGTCCAATCGATATGCTCGGTGGTATCGGCGCTCACTATATTGATAAATAACAGCGACGGCAGGCCAACGTTAAACACTAGCTTAGAAGCCGATTGGTTAAACGCTTCGTTGATCCAGCCTAAGCGTTTGAAGTAAACACCTAATACAACAACCAAAGCAATGGGTAGGGTGATTTGGAGCGAGAACAAAATATTGGCGAGCACTGACGACCTCTATAATAACGGCGGTTACCAATAACGAAATGACCAGTAACGGGATTACCGAATTCGATGAGCCTTTGGAACTGTTAGTTTCGTAATTTAATGTCGTAGTAACACGTCGATGCAAAGCACCGAAAATGGCCTAACGAACAGGAGCGCCAGCTTATCAGATATTCTGCAAATACGTGTGGCAGAAATATTGATCATAGACAAGCGAGTCAACTTTTACCAAATACATCAACCCGCTGCTGCACTACTTATTTAGCTATTTAGTTTTAGTGCAACAACAGATAGTACAACAGTAGGCGTTGCTCATTCTCAACTGGCTTAGAGCTTTTTAAGATCTTCTTCAATTTCGGCAATTTTATTGGCCACTACTTTTTCTAAGTGACGCAGCTCTGTGAGGATCTTTTTCTTCACATCGGCTTCGACGGCTTCTGCACCAACCACCTTATCGAGTTCTTCAACGATAAAACGAAGCGAGGGTGCAATCTCGGTGGTATTTGAATAGGTGTTCGTGCCGCCGTCGACAACAACGCGCTTCTTTTGTCGTGGGTATTTAAATTTTTCACTGCGGGCAAAGAGCTCTCCTTTACCGCGTGCGTAATAGACTTTTAAGACATCGGCATCACCTTCGGTGCGCACTGTGTATTTTTCTATCAAGTCTATGTTGTTAATACCGATAGCATTTAGGTGTGGGTACATGGGTGGTAATCCTTTTCAGCAGTGAGTCAATTCTTATTGAACACAGATTAACCAACCCAAGCTAGCTTGCAAAGAGCCAAGTCGCAGGGTTGAAAACCTGAGGGCTACAGGTGAAATAGGTAATTTTATACTTTAGGCCTATTTTCATTGGCATAATCCATGTAAGAATGAATATCAAAGGATGATGCATTGTGCAATCAAGTTAGGGCAGAAGATGCTGTGCTGAGCAATAAATGAGATCGTTCAGCCAGGCTCTGGAGTCACAATTGCCAATTAGGAGAAAATGCAGTGGGCGTCCACGTTCGATTAGTCCAGATAGAAATGTATTTGCCACAAGCAACATCAAGCTCAGAATTACAAAAAGCTTTGGGCGCGCTGAAGCGACACTGCAAAAGCCAGCATCAGTTAGCGTTAGCAATGGAGCCTTTTCGAGAACAAGAACGCGGCGGGTTTTCGCTGGTTGTTACCGGCATTGATAAACCAACTGTCGAACATGAAAGTGATCAGCTAATGAGCTGGTTAGAATCTAACATTGCAGGCCAAGTATTAGCCTCCAATGTCACTTGGTTGTGAAATCAATCAACCAATAACCTTTAAAATCTCATGGGTGAAAGTAGAAACATTCTTGTTTTATACTTTTTAGCCTAAGATTGAATGGGTGTTTACTGGCCAACTATTGCCAGTAACGTTCGCCAAATAGAATGAGCAACGAACACCAACAACGTTAACATAGGAGTATTACACCTCATGGCGCTTTTTTGGGTCCCTCTGCTAACTGCTCTAGGTAGTTTAGCAGCACCGTCGACACTGGCTTTAAACCGAAGCCTCCGCCTTGCCATCAGTGCTTTATTTCCTGCCGCAGCGCTTGCCATTATTTTATCTTACACCGAGCAAGTTTTTGCCCAGGAATCGATCCGTTTTGCAATGGACTGGATTCCTGCTCTGGGCTTAGAGCTTTCGTTCCGTCTTGATGGTTTAGCCTATTTATTCTCGTTACTGATTCTGGCGATCGGCCTGTTGGTGATGCTGTACGCTCGCTACTATTTATCTGAACACGAAGCCTTTGGCCGTTTTTACGCCTACCTAATGTTATTTATGACCGCCATGCTTGGCATTGTGCTTTCTAATAACGTATTGCAAATGTGGTTCTTCTGGGAACTCACCAGCCTAACTTCCTTTTTGTTGATCAGTTTTTGGGGCCACCGCTCCGATGCTCGCAAAGGCGCACGTATGGCATTGACCATTACCGGCGCTGGCGGCTTGGCGTTATTAGGTGGCTTAATGTTGATTGGTCAACTAGTTGGCTCGTTTGACTTAGATGTCATCCTTGCCAGCCGCGAATTGATCCAAGGTTCTGATCAATACTTAGTGATTTTAATCTTGGTGCTTATTGGTGCTTTTACCAAATCGGCCCAGTTCCCGTTTTTCTTTTGGTTGCCACACGCCATGGCTGCACCAACACCTGTCAGCGCTTACTTGCACTCAGCAACCATGGTCAAGGCGGGCATCTTTTTAATGGCGCGGATGTTCCCTGTTTTAGCCGGTACCGAAGCCTGGTTCCTCATTGTCAGCATTACCGGTTTACTAACGTTGTTGATCGGTGCTTACATGGCACTGTTTAAACACGACCTTAAGGGTTTACTGGCCTACTCAACGGTCAGCCATTTGGGTTTAATTACTTTATTGCTCGGCTTAGGTACCAAGCTGGGCGCGGTCGCGGCCATTTTCCACATCATTAACCATGCGACCTTTAAAGCATCGTTATTTATGGCGGCCGGTATTATCGACCATGAAACGGGCACTCGTGATATGCGCAAACTCAGCGGCCTGTGGAAGTACATGCCGCAAACCGCAGCGCTGGCAATGATCGCCTCTTCGGCGATGGCCGGTATTCCGTTATTTAACGGTTTCTTATCGAAAGAGATGTTCTTTGCTGAAACACTGAACCAAAGCACGCTCGGCTCGATCTCGTGGATGATTCCTGTTTTTGCCACCATTGGCGCAGCCTTCTCAGTGGCCTATTCATTGCGCTTTATTCACGATGTTTTCTTTAATGGCGACGCCTCCGACTTACCTAAAAAGCCGCATGAACCACCTCGTTACATGCGTGTGCCGGTCGAAATTTTAGCCGCGCTGTGTCTTATCATTGGTATCTTCCCTGCCGCTGTTGTCGGCGATTTACTGAAAGCCGCCTCCGCCTCGGTGCTCGGCGACAAGCTGCCGTACTATCACCTACACATTTGGCATGGCTTTAATCTGCCGCTAATGATGAGTGCAATCGCTTTAGTGGGCGGTGTCGCACTCTATATGAATCGCCAATTATTGTTCCGAGTACAGGCCAACTTTACCGAACGCAACGAAAGCATTGTGTTCGATAACGGCATTAAAAAAGTACGCAATGCCGCTCGTTGGTTTATGCAGCGCTTTGATAACGGTGCCACTCAACGCTCTGTATTCTGGCTGCTATTTTTTGCCTTAGTCGTCTCATTGCCACCGCTGATGCAGTTAAACTCAACCGCTGGTGCACGACCACAATTGCCGGTAGATACCGTGATGGTCGCTGGTGCTGTGTTGCTGTGTATCGCTTCAATCGCAACGGTGATTTGGCATTATTTACGGCTGCTATCGCTGTTGTTGTTATCGGTTGTTGGCATGATCGTATCGCTCGCCTTTGTTTTATTTTCAGCGCCAGACTTAGCACTGACTCAGCTTTCGGTCGAGGTTGTCACCATCGTTCTATTGCTGTTAGCGCTGTACTTTTTACCACAGCGCTCGCGCAACTATGCTCCGCCAAGCTTGATGGTGCGCGACCTATCCGTCGCGGTATTAATTGGCGGTGTGGTTGGCACACTCACCTACGCCATGCTGACTCGTCCGCTCGACACTATTTCAAGCTTTTATACCGAGAACGCCAAAGCCTTAGGCGGCGGTACTAACATCGTCAACGTGATCTTGGTCGACTTCCGTGGCTTTGATACCTTCGGTGAAATCACAGTATTGGCCATTGCAGCACTGGGTATTTATAAACTGATTGCTCGCATGCGCATATTTTTACCTTCTGCCAACCCAGAAGGTATTCCTTGGGCAAAAGACAAACATCCCTTTATGTTCGAGGTAATTTCACAAGCGCTGTTACCGCTGGCGTTATTGATTTCCTGTTATATTTTCTTACGCGGCCACAACTTACCTGGCGGCGGCTTTATTGCAGGCCTGATTACTTCTATTGCCATTATTCAGCAGTACATTGCGCACGGTAACGACTGGTTAGTACCACGCATTAAGCTGAATTACTTAACGCTAATAAGTAGCGGTTTATTGATTGCCTTTATCACCGGTGTTGGTGGTTTTATTTGGCAGCAACCTTTCTTGAAAAGCTGGCACGATTACATCGACTTCCCACTGGTTGGCAAACTCGAAATTGCCAGCGCCATGGGCTTTGATTTAGGCGTGTACCTGACCGTGATTGGTTCTTCTATGATGATTCTCGCTAACTTAGGCGGCTTAACAACGGTTGATCGTTTACGACCGAAGGAGCATAAATAATGGAACTGCTGTTCGCATTTTGCATTGGCACATTAACCAGCTGTGGCGTTTACCTAACGCTTCGCGCAACCACCTTTAGCTTTGTGCTTGGCTTAACGTTACTTTCTTATGCGGTGAATCTATTTTTATTCGCCAGTGGCGGCCTAATGATCAACGCTGCACCGATTTTAAAAACAGGTGAGCTAATTACCGATCCATTGCCGCAAGCCTTGGTGTTAACCGCCATTGTTATTGGCTTTGCGATGACCGCCTTTATTGTAATTTTAGCCATGCGCGCACGCGCCGACTTGGGTAATGATCATCTCGATGGCAACCCACCAGACCTACCAGAAGTAAAACGTGGAGGCGATAGCCGATCATGAACCACCTGCCCATCTTACCGATTTTAATACCGGCGCTTGCTGGCATATTAATGTTGTTCCCAACACCGGCGAGCAGCATAAAATATCAGCGTTGGCTCGCTTACCTAAGCTTTGCTGCTATGGCTTACGTGTGCTGGCAAATAGTGGTCAGCGCTCAGTACGAAACCACGCTTTATGTGCTCGGTGGCTGGCAGCCGCCTTTTGGTATTATGCTGCTGCTCGATCACCTTTCGGCGATCATGATTACACTCACCACCTTGCTGGCGTTTTGCGCCTGCTTGTACGGCACCGCAGAAGAGCAAACCACTGGCCGCTTCTTTTATCCGCTGTTTATGTTCCAGCTTATGGGTATAAACGGTGCTTTCTTAACCGGTGATATCTTCAACCTGTTTGTATTTTTTGAAATTTTATTAATCGCCTCCTATGCGCTGTTGGTGCACGGTGGCGGTAAAGAAAAAACCGGTGCTGCGGTACATTACATTGCGCTGAACCTATTAGGCTCCGCTTTTTTCCTTATCGCATTAGGCACACTTTACGGCACGCTCGGCACGCTCAACATGGCTGACATGGCCGAAAAAGTGGCCTTGCTATCGCCACAACAGCAGGCCATCGCTAAAGCGGGTGGCTTATTACTGTTAGTTGTCTTCGGTCTTAAATCGGCCATGCTGCCATTGCACTTTTGGTTGCCTAAAACCTATTCGGCCGCAGCCGCTCCAATTGCTGCGCTGTTTGCGATTATGACCAAGGTTGGCCTGTACTCTATTTTCCGAGTCTTCGGTGGTATCTTTGGTAACGATGCTGGCGCTCTTGCAAACATTGCTACGCCGTGGATTTGGCCTCTTGGTATTGCCACTATTATCATCGGCTCCATCGGAGTTTTAGCGGCACCGTCACTGCGCCTAATGATTGCGAATGTAATCATTGTTTCAGTCGGTACGCTGTTACTCAGCTTTGTTATCAACGATGGCAAAGGCTTGAGTGCAGGGCTGTACTACCTAATCCATTCCACTCTAGTTGGCGGCGCACTGTTCTTAATTGCTGACCTAATCCGCATACAGCGCGGCGGCGCACAAGATCGTTTTGTGATAGCTCGATCACTGGCGCAGCCGGGCTTAATTGGTAGCTTCTTCTTTATTGCTGCCATTGCCGCTGTTGGTTTACCGCCGCTGTCTGGCTTTGTCGGTAAAGCATTAATCTTAAAGTCGGTCATTGCAGCCAACCAACAGCTTTGGGTTTGGAGTGTCATTCTATTAGGCAGTCTGGTTGCTCTAATCGCTTTTTCGCGTGCAGGCACCATGCTGTTTTGGCATGTCTCCGGTGCCAAAGCAGACGACAGTAAAAAGGCAAAACCGGCACAGGTCATTGCTATCAGTCTGCTATTGCTCGCCACACCAATACTAACCATTTTTGCGCATCCGGTGACGCTGTATACCGAACAAGCCGCTGGCGATATTCATAACAGCATGTATCAAGTTCAGGATGTTATCCATAACTCAGAAAAGGTTTCTCACGATGGACACCACTAATCAACGTAAGCCTAAAATTCGGTTTTTTACCTTTACGCTGCTTTTTGTTGTGTGGATTCTGCTTACCAATTCCTTAACCATTGGCAACATTTTATTGGCGCTGTTTTTATCAGCGTCGATCGTTTGGTTGGTACGGGATATTCGTAGTAACACCATTCGCCTACACAAGCCGTTATCGATCCCTAAATACGTTTTAATACTTTTTTGGGACATCGTTAGCTCTAATTTTATTGTCGCCAAACAAGTCTTAGGGCCGATTAAAAAACTAAAGCCGGGCTTTGTTGCCGTGCCATTGGATATGCGCGAGCCTATTCCAATTACGCTGCTAGCCAGTACCGTTTCGCTAACACCCGGCACTGTCAGTACTGAAGTTTCGGAAGATTTTTCCATACTTTATGTTCATGCACTTAACGTCAGCGATGAACAGGCACTCATTAACGAGATTAAACAGCGTTACGAAAAACCGCTGAAGGAGATTTTTGGATGCTAAATATAGTTGGTATTTTTGTCAGCAGCCTGATCGGTATTTCTTTGTTACTTAACATGTGGCGCTTTATGAAAGGCCCTAACATGCTAGACCGAGTAATAGCGCTAGACACTATGTACATCAACGCCATTGCCTTGATTATTTTGCTCGGTATTTTTCTTGATACCACGCTCTACTACGAAGGCGCGTTGCTTATCGCGATGCTTGGCTTTGTCAGTACTTCGGCGATTTGTAAATTTGTTCTACGTGGCGACATCATCGAATAACCACGTACTCATTGATTAGGAGATGAGATGACTATTAACGAAATTATAACCGCCGTATTACTGCTCATTGGCGGTCTGTTTTTATTTATTGGCTCAATTGGTTTGGTTCGATTACCGGACTTTTTCACCCGTCTACACGCACCGACAAAAGCCTCAACATTAGGCATCGGCGCGGTACTCATTGCCTCATTGGTTTATTTTTCTAGCCAAGAAAGCGGCATTAATATTAAAGAATTGTTGATCACCTTATTTATTGTTTTGAGTGCGCCGATAACCGCTCACATGCTTTCTAAAGCTGCGCTGCATGTGCGCCTGCCAATGCAAGACAACACCTTAAATAAAGACATGGTCGAAAAAATTCGCAATAGAGAATCGTCTTAAACTATCGTGAACGCCTGCTTATTTTTTTACGGTAAATCCGGCTCGGGTAAATCCTTTGCCGGAGACCTTCTCGCCGAATTACTCGGTTGGCAGCTTTACCATGCCGACCAAGACATCACTCCAGAAATGCAAACCGCATTAGCAAACCAGCAACCCTTTACCAATGCGATGCGTGATCAGTTTTTTTATAATGTTGGCGAAAAAATCCAGCAGCTTAACAGCCAACATCATCGCCTCATCGTCACCCAAGGCGCTTACAAACAAAAGCACCGTGATTACCTTAAATCGAAACTGCCGCAACTATATTTAGTGCAAGTAAATTGCCCCGATGAACAAATTATGCAGCGGATAGAGCAACGAAAAAGCGGCATCAGCCTGGCTAGCGCAAAGGCGTTATTGGCTGACTTTGAAGCTTCAGTGCAAGGGGATTACGTACTGGAAAACGGTGGCTCACGCCAACAACTCATTGCGAGTATGGTGCACATGGCAGAACAAATGCCGGAGTTATTTTCAACAGAAGAACTGGCCACTCTTACTCAAGCAGCAAAAGTGGCACAAGGATAACTACGCGTTACCGCTTAGCCTGCTAGACCAGAATCTTGCAACAACTGGTGCATTTTTTCTGCGGCCTTATCACTGCCCTGATCGCGTTGCCATTCAATGTATTTTGAACAAAACGCAGCGATTTCTGCGGTACCAGTTAAGGCTTTTAAATCTTCTGCCGCACGTACGCCAAAACCAATCGCTAGTGGTAAGTCGGTGTGTGTACGAATACGGGCAACGTAATTCTCAAACTCTTCACCCCATTGCGTTTGCTTACCGGTGACACCCATACGAGAAACAACGTAAATAAAACCACGCGCATTAGCGGCTATTTTTGCCACACGCTCATCGCTGATATTAGGAGTCACCATTAAAATCGGCGCAATGCCTAAGGCATCAAGTTTCGGCAACCAAGGCTCAATTTGCTCAACGGGCATATCAGGAATAATCATGGCTTTAATGCCAGCAGCGGCGGCATCTTCAAATAATTTTTCCAAACCGTATCGATACAGCGGATTAAGATAGCTCATTAAAATAAAGCTAGCTTGCGGATGCGCTTTAGTCACCTTTGCTGCTAATTCTAATGTCGCTTTCACCGAGCCACCCATTTTGAGTGCATCGTAACAGGCATTCACCAGCGTATGACCATCGGCAACGGGGTCACTAAAGGGTACCTGCAATTCGATTAGATTAACGCCTGCTTCAACCAAGCCTGCAATGGCTTTTTCGTTTTCATCCAAGCTCGGAAAGCCAACCACGGCGTGCGACATAACCTGTAATTTTTGGTGCTGCTGCGGAATCATGATTTTTCTCCCTTGCTTGCGTTCTCTAACTCTTGTGCACGTGCGGCTTCTCGCTGTAAAAATTCAGTCCACTCAGGCTGCGGGAAGGCATGTGCAATGTTGAAAATATCTTTATCACCTCGACCACTCAGGTTAATCACCATGTGTTGGTCTGGGCTCATCTGCTTGGCTCGTTTAAAGCCACCTGCTAGGGCGTGTGACGACTCCAATGCTGGAATAATACCTTCGGTTTTCATCAGCAGCTTAAACGCATCAACCACTTCTTGGTCGTTTGCGCTGTCGGCAATAACACGTCCGGTTTGCGACAGGTGCGATAAAATTGGCGATACGCCGACGTAATCAAGACCAGCAGCAATCGAATGAGTATCACCTAACTGACCATCATCGTCCTGTAAGAAAAGTGTTTTATAGCCTTGGGCAATGCCGTCTTCGCCAGTATCAGGTAGCAAACGTACCGAATGCTCGCCCGGTAAGAAGCTACGACCACCGGCTTCAACACCAATTAACTTAACCGCATCGTCTTCTAAAAAGTTAGCAAAGGCGCCCATTGCGTTAGAACCACCGCCAACACAGGCGACGACTTCATCGGGTAAACGACCGATTTTTTCCAGTGCCTGCTGCTTCATTTCTTGTGAAATAACGCTTTGGAAGTAGGTGACTAATTCCGGGAAGGGCGCAGGACCACAGGCGGTACCCAATACATAGTGGGTGGTTTCAACCGTGGCAGCCCAATCGCGTAATGCTTCGTCTAAGGCTTCTTTAAGCGTCCGCGCGCCGGTTTCAACACCAACCACCTCGGCACCCAATTGACGCATCCAAAAAACATTCGAATATTGACGCTCGATATCGTCTGCACCCATATAGATAGTTGCCTGCAAACCTAATCGTGCCGCCATAATGGCCGTTGCTAAACCGTGCTGACCCGCGCCAGTTTCAGCAATAACACGCTTTTTGCCCATACGTTGAACCAACAGGCCCTGACCTAATACGTTGTTAACCTTGTGCGCGCCAGAATGGTTAAGGTCTTCACGCTTAAGCCAAATTTGTGCGCCACCCAGCTCTTTAGAAAGACGACGCAGCGGCGTTAATGGCGTCGGCCGACCACTGAATTCTTGGCATAAGGAGAGATATTCTTGCCAAAAGGAAGGATCGTCGCGCAGTTGATTAAACATGGTTTCCAGTTCTTGTAACGCGGGCAGTAGAATCTCCGGCACATAACGGCCGCCAAACTCACCAAAATAACCTTGATCGCTGCGTATCATCGTGTTTTCCCTTTAGGCAGTTAACTTTTTGACCGTAAGTTTTAACGTGACTTTAACTAAACGGTTTAGTAAAGTTTGAAGCAATAGCGCACGAGATTCAATAGCCAATGGCCCAAATTTCTAAAAAAATTCAAATTGCCGAAACTGCTTTACCTCTGTTTTTAAATGACGGTTTTAAAGCCACCTCGATCGATAAGGTGGTCAAAGCATCTAAGGTTTCTAAACCGACAATTTATAATCACTTTCCTGATAAAGAAGCATTACTCTATTTTGCTTTGCAGCACTGGCTCGAACAGCAAGAGACACCTCTCATTCAGGCAACAGGTGAGCTAGATTTACAACACCAAATTAGCCAGCACTGGCTGACGCAAGAAGCCATTCTGTTTTACGGGCTGTTTCTTGGCGAAGGCCACAATGCGCACGAGGCCAAAACACTATTTTTAACGCAGTTCGATGAACCATGGCGCCATGCGTTACGTACTTGGTCTATAAGCCATAAAAAAGACCCCGAACAATGGCAACACTATATCAGCCACAAAATTGTCGCTTCTAGATTCTATACTGCTATGGAATAAACTGTATTTAGACGCCAGTCGCCAAAGGTATTGCTTGTTATGATTAAAATTCGTCAGTTATTGCTACCCGTACTGATTTGGCCCTATTTAGTGTTTGCAGAAGATGGCTGGACTGTTGGTTTTGTATCGGTCAGCAGCGATAACTATGAAGCCGACGCAGAAAATCGGCTGTTCTTCCCTCCGGCCATTCATAGCAATAACAAAGACTTTTTGATTATTCCCAACGTGCAATACGACTGGCAGCAATGGTCTGCTGGTATCACCGGTATTGGCTGGCAAAACGAACCTCAAGAAGATGATGCGCAAAAAGTCGATATCAAAGTTGGCTTTCCTGCATCCTATGCGTCTATTAGAGGTGGGCAAGGCCCTTGGACCTATGGCGCTGAAGCCTCAGCAGACTATAGCGACGGCTATGCTACCGGCTTCAAATTAAACGCCAGCTTATTTGAATACAGTCAATTGCATGGTGTTGGTGATCGAGCTGGACAGTTCGGTCATTTTCTATCTATTGGTGCTCCAGTTTACATAAATAAGGATAAAGGGCGATTCCTCATTGCGAAGGCAAGATTGGTTAGAAACAATACTGACCTCGAATCCCATCATCTGGATAGCTCAACACAGCTTTCTGAATCCTATTATCAACACAGCGAGTTTTCATTAGTTGCGATTCTTAGACCTACAGAAAAAGTTTCAATTGTCCATGGAATAACATTATCTGTGCAAGATAACCAACTTATAGATGAAGTCAGTGAGCTAAATAGGTTAAGCTGGAACTATCTTTTAGTACTTAACTACAAACTTTAGTGCTTAACCAAAAACGTTAGTGGTTAACTACAAACTCGGAAAAAAACATGCCTCGCTTTAACATCCGTTACAATCCCTTTAACGGTGCAGAAATTAGCATTACGGATGAAACCATCGACGCCTCCGCGATTGACCAGCTGATACAGCAACTATCGCAGCAATCTATCGACCTTATTTGGTTTACGCTACCTATCCAGCACGCTTACGCCGTACCAATTTTAACTGACGCTGGTTTTGTTTTTCATCTTTGCCAAGAAGATAAAATCACCCTCATTCGGCGACTCAAAGCTAATAGTCTTGCTCCCTTTGCACCGACACATACGCTCGGCGTTGGCGGCGTTGTTCAACACCAAGACGGCCGTGTGCTACTGGTACGCGACCGCATGATGAATGGCAAGGGCTTTAAAATACCTGGAGGCTATGTCGATTTAGGCGAGAACATTGAAGCGGCTGTTAAGCGTGAAGTGTTTGAAGAAACAGGTATCGAGGCACAGTTTCACAGTGTGGTTGGGGTTGTCTCTAAACACCCACATCAGTTCAATAAATCGAACCAATATTTTGTCTGTTCTTTAACGGCCAATACCACCGAGATTAACGTCATCGATACGCATGAAATCGAACTCGCTGCTTGGCTTTCGCCGGAAGATTTTATCGCCGATGAAGACAGCAGCCGATTCCACCGGCACTTGGTGGCATCACTCATTGGCAAAAACGGCTTAAGTAAAAGTGACTTCAAATTTGATAGCCAATCTCCCGCGCAATGGGAAATGTTGCTAGCCTAAAATACCCACCACCCTGTTAGGAGTTGATGCTCATGAAAATTGGCGAGCTGGCAAAACAATCTGGATTATCGACTCACACACTGCGTTATTATGAAAAATCCGGTTTACTCAAAGCTTCACAACGCAGTGAAGGCAACTACCGACTTTATTCTTCTGAAGACTTATCGACCGCTCGTTTTATTAAACGCGCACGTGAGATAGGTTTTAGTTTGGAAGAGGTGGCTGAGTTTTTATCTATTCGTGCCGACTTGCCACATCATCAATGTGCCGACGCTAAAGCGTTGGCCGACCATAAGATTGAACAGGTACAAAATCAGATAAAAGAATTGCAGCAGATGGTGCGGGCGCTCACTAGACTCTCTACCGCCTGTTGCGGTGGTGCAGAAAGCGCCATCCATTGCTCAATTATGGAAGCGCTCGAAAGCGATCACGATCACTAGCGATGTAAACGGCAAAGCTCTAAACCATCAGAGCCCAAAGCAATCAAGACTCAAAAATCAGTCATCAGTCCTGAGTGATCGCAATACGGCCTGTTTTCACCTGATTAATACGTACAGCTGGGTCGTTCAACACAAACAGATCGCCATTTTTGCCCGTCAGCTGACGCGGCACGCCACTGCGCCGAGCAATCGATGCATTGGCTAACAGATGCTCACGCTCACCATGCACTGGTACGGCCAATGCTGGCTTCACCCAACGATAAAGCTCGGCCACTTCATCTGCACAGGGATGACCCGACGCATGAATAAGCTCGTCGACTTCGGCGGCTTCAATCACCTCAATTTTTTTGCGTTTCAGTTGGTCGACCATACGCTGCACCGCCAACTCGTTACCCGGAATCACCATCGAACTAAAGATCACGGTATCGCCTTCTTTGATATCAAAATCATAAAAGCGATCGTTCGCCAATCGGTTCAAGGCCGTTCGAGGCTCGCCTTGGCTACCGGTGGCGACAGCAAGCACTTCTTCTGGCGGCAAATAAGCCAGATGGTTGGTTTCGGTGAGTTTGACATCTTTTGGCCAAATACCGGCACGTTTGGCTGAACGTACCATGGTGTGCATCGAGCGCCCCATAACCGCCATATATCGGCCAGTTCGATTGGCAATACGCCCCAAGGTAATCAGCCGAGCAATGTTGCTACCAAAGCAGCTCACCACCACCTTACCCTTGGCTTGCTCGACGTATTTCAGCAAACCTTCGTAGCAATCCCCTTCGGACTCTGAATGACCTGGTCGCGTCGAATTGGTCGAATCACACACCATGGCGCTGATGTTTTCATTGCCCAGCTCTTTAAATTGGTCGGCATTAAAGGGCGCACCAATGACTGGGTCAGGATCTATTTTCCAATCGGCCGTATGTAATACCGTGCCTGCGTCGGTGCGTAATAAAATGGCATGAGACTCTGGTACCGAATGAGTTACCGGCAGCCATTCAACCTGAAAATTACCAATGCTGACCGGCTTATTCGATTCAATTTCCTGCAAGGGCACCTTGCCTTCGAGCTTGCCACGCAACTTGTTGCGCAACACTTCAAGGGTAAATTTAGAGCCGTAAACGGGGCATTGGAGTTTTGGCCACAGCGCTGCAACCGCGCCGATATGGTCTTCGTGTGCATGGGTAATAACTAGGCCAGCAAGTTGATCGTTGCGTTCTACGATAAATTCTGGATTGGCGGTTACCAACTCATGTAATTTGCTGTCTTCTGGGCTCAGTGGCTCGTTAAAGGTCATGCCACAATCAACCAGAAGCCACTGGCCGTTGTGGCCGTAAAGGTTCATGTTCATGCCAATTTCACCGGTCCCGCCCAGTGGAATGAGCCATAAATCATGCTCTGTTGGTGTTAACGTTTTAATACCCAGCTCCCTGCTAGCATTGAATTAGATTCATTCTAAGCCATAAGTTTCCGTTCCCCCTAGCGCTTTTACCGGGCTTAATCACATTTGTTTACAATCAACGGCTTTTATCGAGCTAGGCAATAACATTGAGTGCCGAAAATGGCTAATGTTGTGCGATAAATTGGGTACACTGCATGAACACCCTTTTGCTGACACACCATGAAGCCTGCACTTTCTAATGAACAATGCCACCAAGCCCGACTGGCGAAAGACAGCCGCTTCGACGGTGCCTTCTTTACCGCTGTAAAAAGCACCGGAATTTTCTGCCGACCAATTTGCCCAGCCCGCGCACCGAAAGAAGAAAATGTCGAATACTTTGCAACAGCCGCAGGCGCATTACATGCGGGCTATCGTCCCTGCCTGCGCTGCCGACCCGACAGCGCTCCGGGTTCTTCCGCTTGGCTTGGCACCCAAACCAGCGTTAAGCGAGCCATGCAGTTGATTGAAAGTGGCGCGTTGAATGAGCAATCGATCCCCGGGCTTGCCGAGCGACTCGGCATGGGTGAACGCCATTTACGCAATCTGTTTCAGCAGCATGTTGGACTTTCACCGAAAGCCTTTGCTACCTGTCATCAGCTGCTATTCGCCAAGCAACTATTACACAACAGTAATTTAGCCATAGCAGAAATTGCCTACGCATCTGGGTTTGGTTCTGTGCGTCGTTTTAATGATGCGTTTAAGCAACAGATTAAACTAACGCCGAGCCAATTAAGAGGCAATCAGCAGAACCAAGCCAGCACAGAACAGCAACTAAACCTGACGTTAAAAACGCCGTTCAACTGGCAGCAGTTGCTGGATTTTTATCGCTTACGCGCTGTCGACGGTATCGAACAGGTTACTGAACATAGCTATCGCCGCTCGGTTCGCGTAGCTGACTCGCACGGCTGGTTTGAAGCCAGCTACCAGCCAAAACAAAAAGACAATGTTTTGCAGGTGCGTTTTGAACTAAGCGATCTGGTACAGCTGCGGCCGTTGATCAGCCAAGTTAGGCGGCTGTTCGATTTAGACGCCGACACACAACGTATTGAGTCTGATTTAAAACAAACCCCGTTAGCACCATACCTGACTGAAGGCATTCGCATCCCCGGCGTTTGGTCAGCTTGGGAAGCAGGAGTGCGTGCCATTCTTGGTCAGCAAGTCTCGGTAAAAGCGGCCATTACCCAACTGAACCGGTTGGTCGCTTCACTAAATCAACATCGCGATGCTGACTGGTATTTTCCTACACCGGAAGAATTGATCAATGCCGACTTATCGGTATTAAAAATGCCAGCGGCGCGGCGCGAAACGTTAGCTCGCTTTGCTCACTTTATTGCCGAGCACGGTGATCAATCACCCAAGGATTGGCTAACGCTGAAAGGGATTGGCCCTTGGACAGTCAACTATGCGCGCTTGCGTGGTCTATCAGAACCCGACTGTTTTTTGGCTACCGACCTTATCGTTAAAAAGGTGTTGTCGTCGTTACCAGCAATCACTGCCGATGCCGTATCGCCTTGGGGAAGTTATGCCACATTTCATTGCTGGCACAGCTATTCAAGCGGTTTAAATTAAATTCATCATAGGAGCCCTAAGGTATGAATTACTACACTCAGGTTAATAGCCCGCTGGGCATCGTCTGCTTACAAGCCAACGATGAAGGCTTGCTTGGGCTTTGGTTTGAAACAAACACCACGAAGCCGAATGAATTGGGCAAAGAAGCGCCTGAACATCCCATTCTTATAATGGCGAAGCAAGAATTAGAGCTTTATTTTACTGGCAAGCTGAAAAGTTTTACCGTGCCTTGCGTCGCTCACGGCACGCCATTCCAACAACAGGTTTGGCAAGCTTTATGTCGAATTCCCTTTGGCGAAAGCTGGAGTTATGCTCAGCTGGCCGAGGCGATTGGCAACCCCAAAGCCGTACGCGCGGTTGGCCTTGCTAATGGTAAAAACCCAATCTCAGTGATTGTGCCGTGCCATCGCGTGATCGGTAAAAGCGGTAAACTCACCGGTTATGCTGGCGGCATAGAACGAAAATCTTGGTTGCTAAACCATGAGACTGGCAAACCCTAAAGAACCTAAACCAAAAACACACCATTCAATAGGGGCGAACAAGATGCTTAATTCAGTCAGCAAGCTCACTTTTCGATTGCTCGTCAGCCTAGTGCTTTCGATATTTACCAGCTCTACGCTACAGGCCGAACAACAGTTCCCAGATGTCGTTGCGGTTGCCGTTAGCTCGCAAGGCCAAACCTACCGCTTCGATGTCACGCTGTCGTCACCGTACGATTCAGCCAATCGCTACGCCGATGCGTTTCGAGTGATGTCGTTAGAAGGTGAGGTGTTTGGGGTTCGTCAACTGCTGCACGACCATGCCAATGAGCAACCCTTTACTCGTTCGCTCAGCAATGTGCTGATTCCGCAATCGATCACAACCGTCGTCATTCAAGGTCGAGATCAAAAATACGGCTGGGGCGGAAGCAGCAAAACCCTGATACTGACTAAATAGCGCTTTCAATGGGACAGTTATTGAGACGCTTGCTCCACAATTTGCTCTAGTACTTAAAATAGATAATCTATAAAATTGTATATACATACAGCTTCAATTAACAAGCCTTCTCAACTAACAAAGTATCTCTACAAGCATTCGGCTTCTAAGTGATTCTTTTTTGTCGGCAATCGACGCTTTATTAGGACGAAATGATGTTGGATCACTCAAATAAACTGCTGCAATGGCGACGCTTAAAATCCTTTAACACCCCGGTTTGGACTGTTCTCATTGGTTCTCTGCTGGCACGCACAAGCTATTTTATGGCGTGGCCCTATCTAATTACCATTCTGTATCGCAACCATGGCGCCAGTGAAGTTACCGTCGGTGCTATGTTGGCTGGCTCTGCATTTGTCGGCGCAACATCCGGACTTTATACCGGCTATCTGTCTGACAAATTAGGCCGTCGCCCAGTGATGGTTATCGGCGGATTAGTTGCAGCCTTTGCTTATGCTGGTATTGGCTTAGCGCAAGAAATTTGGCAGTTCGGATTATTTTTAATGTTCACTGGGTTAATGCGCCCAATGATCGAAACACCCGCCAAGGCGGTTATTGGTGATCACTTACCCGATAACAAAGATCGCGAATTAGGCTTAAACATTCGCTATTTCTTAATTAATTTAGGTGGCGCTATTGGCCCTGTGATTGGTATTACCTTAGCACTGAGTAATCCTCAGCTACTGTTTTTGATTTGCGCCCTAGTGTATTTGGGCTTTAGCGTATTTTTATTTTTTGGCATTCAGGATATTAAAAAATCCGCCAGCCAAACGCTGCTGCCAAACTTTCGTGAAACAGTCAGCATTCTAAAAAAAGACCGTATTTTTTTATACCTACTGGCGGCCAACTTCATCATGATGTTTGTCTATGCTCAGTATGAATCCTCGGTACCGCAAATTATTGTCCGCTCAAGCATTGATGATGCTGCAGCCCTGATAGCTTTGTTGGTGCTTACCAACACGCTCACCATCGTGCTATTCCAATTCCCTATGCTGCATTTACTAGAGCGATTTGCACTCAATGTTCGTACTCGATTAGGTATGACACTGATGGGCGTTTCTCAGCTTATCTTTTTAAGCAATATCGACGGCGCGGCCTGGTTGTGGATATTTGCAACCTTTGTCTTAAGCATGGGAGAAGTCATTGCCTTCCCAACGTTGAATGTTCAGATCGATGAAATAGCACCGAAACATTTGCGTGGCTCGTACTTTGGCGCCGCGACGTTATCATCGTTAGGCTTTTCGGCAGCGCCGTTAATCGGTGGCGCTATCCTGCATTACTTTAACGCTGACTGGCTATTCCTATTTTGCTTTGCTTTAAGTTTAGTAATGATCGGCCTGTACTACCGAGTACAAAAAATAGTGACGCTAAAAAACAACGCTCTCAGCTGCTAACAAAGGGTTAGCAGCAACTAACTCTTAATAACTAACTCTTAATAACTAACTCTTAATAACTAACTCTTAATAACTAAACAGCCTCTTTTAGGTTAGGGTCAACGACGATGCAAACCAAACTAAGACAGCATGCCATTGGCATCTGCAACAAGAAGATAGACCAAAAAGGCAGCGATGTTGGCATTTCGTTTTATGCCTTTTTTAAAAACAAAAACGACGACCCCGAGGCGTTGATGAGTGCAGCGACCTGGTGGATTACCAAACATAAACTCGACCACTTTGAAAAGGCAATTAAGATCAAACAGCTGCTTGAGCAGGGTTTGTAGCGGCCACGATCAATGAGCACTGATGTAACGCAAGTTACGCCAACCATTTGTTTGCTTCAATATTGCTTATACCAAAGCAATTAGATAACGGCTGAACACTGAAGGAGCAAACATGCAAAGTATCCACGGTCACGACGTCATGCAGATGATGATCAACAGTAATCAAAGCTACAGCAAAGCCTCTCTCATCGAGAAAATTAACCAACAATTTGGCGAGCAATGTCGCTTTCATACCTGCTCTGCAGAAGATATGGATGCCGCTCAGCTGGTCGACTTTTTAGCTCAGCAGGGTAAGTTTTTTGAGCAAGCAGACGGCTTTCGTACCGACGACAGTAAAATGTGCAACCACGAATAAACCAAAACATCAGCCCATGGCTGGCTGGGTTTGGCGTCGCTGAGAGCAACGAAATAGGGTAAACTGGCGCTTTTATCCTAAACGATTGCGCACTATGAAAAACCTGTACGATCTAGCCAAAGAGTGCTTTCTTACCGCCGACCCAGAACTCAAGATGGCTCTGACCGACGAGGCCGCAGGCCAATGGCAAAGCAACAGCCTGGAGTGGCAAGAGGGCGAAGCGCCATTATTACTCAACGAACCGGGCCGGCTAGAAAAGCCTGAGATCGTCATGCCGCGCGATCTTGGCAAACGCAAACTGACCAAAGAAGAAGGCCGCGCCGCGCTTATCCATTCGTTAGCGCATATTGAACTGACCGCTGTTAACCTCGCTTGGGATGCCGTCTATCGCTATCGCGACATGCCTGTAGAGTATTATCAGGATTGGGTGCAATGCGCTACCGAAGAAGCCGGTCACTTCCGTATGCTACGTCAGCGTTTACAGGGCATGGGCTACGATTACGGCAGCTTCCCAGCGCATAATGAACTGTGGAAAATGGCAGTGACGACTGGCGATGATCTAACCGCCCGCATGGGCATTGTGCATCGCGTGTTTGAGGCCAGAGCACTGGATGTGGTGCCGACCACATTAAAACGCTTTGAAAGCCAGAACGATAAAGACATGATCCGCGTGCTCACCATTATTTGTAACGACGAAGTCGGCCACGTTAGCTCTGCAACTCATTGGTTTCGTCACCGTTGTGAACAAGCCCAACAAGACCCTGATCAGACCTTTTTTTATATGATGAATAAATACCTAAGCAAACCGATTGCAGGGCCTTTTAACCGCTTAGCTCGATTACAAGCAGGCTTTAGTGAAGAGGAACTCGATTTTTTAGAGGCCAATGATCCTAGAGCGGAGCATAATAAAAAATAGCCGAAGCTCTATAACGAATACCAACTAAGCTGATTAAAGATAAGGCTCAAAGCCAAATAGAAGGGTTGTGCTGTTCAGGCTATAATAAGCCCGCTACTTTATTAGCACTAAGTTTCGCACAACCTAAACCTAAGTGATTAAAAAGCATCGCAGCCAAAAACGACAATAGAATAAATAAACGATTACGCAATGAAAAAACTAAAACAGAACACTCAATAAAAACAAAGAGAGCAGCACAGTGAAAAACCTAAACTTTATCTTATTGACACTACTGATTTGCGGTTCTACTTTCGCAGCAGATTATCACTACAGCAATTACCAATTTGTTGAAATTCAAAGCGCCAAAAGCTGTTATGAAACCACTCACTTCTACCTTAGTGACACTGAGCGCGAAGCCATGCTGGTCGAAAAATTCGCCGACTCGCGAATCGACTACGATGCCGAAAAATTAGCCGAAGACCTTGCTAATTATGAAGCCAGTGAGAAAAAGTCCACCTTTCTAATCAATAATTCAAAAGCGATAAAGGCCGCGCAAAAATGCATCAGCGACTTCAAAAAAGATCGTCCTGTAACTGATTTTGAACCAAACTACAGCGATGAACAGTTTACGCTTATCGTGGTCAACATGATTTGCGCCGCCGAAGAATTACAGGCAGCACCAAACCAAGAACAGCTGGAAATTTTAGTAACTGAAGAACTCAGCACCTTAGGCATCGATTTCTCGGCAACTAAGTTTGATCAGGACGATAAATACCGCCGCGCCTACACTCAATTTTATGAGCAAAACTCTAAATCATTTCGCCGCCGAAATATTGTTTGCAGCTAATAAAAATGCGACGCCTCTGATTAACCCGAGGTGTCGCGAGCTAGTTAGCTTTAAGACTACTGAATTTAAAGATGCCAGCATTTAAGAAAGGTATTAGCCAGGACTTTTGCTAAACGCAGAACGAATTAACCCGATGCTTGCAATCGAAAACAACCCAGCAACGGCACCACTGACCCAGCGTCGAAAACGCTGGTAAGCCTTCATCGCACCGTTAAAAGAAAAACAAATCGAATAAATATAGTTAGAAGCAAACGCAGCAAAAGTACACACCAACAACCCCGCTAGCAACTGGCTAAAACCTGCATCCGCCTGCACTCCAACAGACAAGGCCGCCATCCATGCCAGTACCGATTTTGGATTAGACATGTTCAACACAAAGCCTTTCATAAACCATGCGCGTAACGAGTTGTGGCTTTGCAGTTTTTCTAGCTTATCGTTAGAAGAGTTCATTGCTTCTTTAGCAGAAAAAAACGCTAATCTTAGCAAGTATAGGCCACCAAAAATTTTCAGTGCCATGAGCAAGTAAACAGAGGTTTGAAGTATCGCGCCCATGCCGCTCATCGCAATTACACCCCAAACAAATAGACTGGCCGACAAGCCTGTGGCATAAACAAAACTTGTTTTCTGGCCATGACTCATTGCAATAGTGGCGTTAGAAACCGTAGCAGGGCCGGGTGATATCGCCACAATAAAAAAAGCTAAGCCAGAACTAAGTAATGCAAATAGATCCATATGAAACCTCCTAAAAATAAGCAACCCCATACTTTATGTCTGAGGGTTGCTTTTATTTATTCTGGTTAATTAATGGCACCTTTTAATTTAAATGCAATATTTTTTATAAATGACGTCTAAATTCCAGGCTTAGTGTTAATTGTCTTCTGGCCCAATCCAAGTGAAGGGGTTATAAGCTACTTCCCATAGATGACCATCGGGGTCAGAAAAATAACCAGAGTAGCCACCCCAAAATGCTTTTTGCGCAGGCTTGACTAATTTGCCACCAATCGAGACGGCATGTTCGATAGCCTGCGCGACCTCTGCTTCAGACGGCACATTATGAGAAATGGTAAAGCTGTTATAGCCGCTGCCGTCAGCGCTGACTTCGGCATCCTCTGCTAATGCTTCACGGCCATATAAACCAAGCCAAGTGCCGTTGAGTTCAAAAAACGCAACGTCCTCATGATCACCGCGCCTTGGAAAACCCAACGCCTTATAAAACTCGATAGAGCGCTCTAAATTAGTCACACCCAAGGTGATCATGCTCATTCTAGGCTTCAACATAAATGGCTCCTTTATAGATGGCGGTTTTATCAATGATGGCATAGTTAGCAAAATATTATTCTGCAACAATCTCGTGGTTGCGAACGCTATACAAAATAACCAAACCTAAGCTAGCACAGCTGGCAACGCCTAATAAAAACGGCAGTAAAGTACCGTTAAATAGCCACGCAATAATACCGCCTAAAATAACGCCTACAGTATTGCTGACGCAGCCAATAATAGCCGAGCCGATACCAGCCATTTTACCCAATGGCACCATGGCCAGCGCGTTCAAATTACCAAACAATAGACCTAAACAGAAAAACATCGCAAAACCGAGCACCATAAATACCAACAGCGGAGGGCTACCGCCATTGAGTAACGCAAAGGGTAGCATCAACAATGGCGTCAGCAATAAGCCCATCAACGCAAGACTAGAAACTTTTCGCGCACCAATGCGCTCAACCACCATGCCATTAAAAAACGACGCACCACCAATGCCGAGCGAAAGCGCACCAAAGTAGTAAGGCATGAGATCGCCAAGCAAATAGATTTCTTGGAAGATACGCTGCGCCGATGAAATGTAGGCAATCACGACACTAAAAACACAACCAATGGCAAACGTATAGGCCAACACCACGCGCTTTTTAAGCACAACCAAACTGGTCTGCAGTACTGTAGAAAGTGACAACGGACGGCGATCTATTTTTTCTAACGTTTCCGGCTGGCGCAGTAAAAACCACAATGACGAGCCTAAACACAGCAGTATCAGCGCACCAAAAATCGCTCGCCAACCGAATGCATACATGATGATTTGACCGATCAGTGGTGCCAACATTGGCACTAAAATAAACACCAACATAACAAACGACATCACCTTCGCCATCTTATCTCCAACATACTGATCACGTACTGTGGCACGCGAAGAGATAATCGGCCCTGCGGCACCAATGCCTTGAATCAAACGTCCCAGTAACATCATCGGCAGAGAATGCGCCAACATCGCGATACTGCCACCGATAACAAAAATCACCGTACCGACGGCCAGAGAAAATTTACGCCCATAGGCATCCGATACCGGGCCAAAAATAAGTTGCCCAAACGACATGCCCAGAATAATCAGGCTAATAATCCATTGGGTGTTACGATAATCGACCACCTTTAGATCGGCCGCAATATCCGGTAATGCCGCTAACATGGAGTCAGTACTCAGTGCCATTAACGAGGTAATAAGCGCCGTAAGAACAATAAACTCAGGCAGTGATAGGGCTTTTTTTAACGAGCTTGAAGAAAGAGTTGTCATTCACTGTACTCTGCTTGAATTAAAGAAATAGAAAAGGCTGGCTAGGGTAACAGATAGAGCAAGACCAATTATGAGCCAAAGGTACTGGTTTTAGTAAAGATACCCAGCTGCCGATGTTTAATCTTTGCGATAAACCTTAGATAATGGCGCACTAATTCATTACTCGGATAAATTCATTTGGACGTTAACAACTCTATAATTTCTTCGGCTTTGCTGTTGCTGTTTGTTATCGACCCTTTCGGTAACGTGCCTATTCTATTGTCGGTATTAAAAGACGTACCCGCAAATAAGCGACGACGCATCATTATTCGCGAAACACTTATCGGCCTGTGCATCATGCTGATTTTTCTATTTTTTGGCCGATTTATTTTAGAGCTGTTTCATCTGCAAACGGAAGCAATCACCATTGCTGGCGGTATTATCCTGTTCATTGTTGGTATTCGGCTGATATTCCCCGATGAGAACGGCGCGGCTATTTATGGTGGCAGCGGTGAACCTTTAGTGGTTCCGATTGCATTGCCGATGATCGCCGGCCCTTCAACGCTGGCAACCCTAATGGTATTGCATCAACAACAGGCCGAGCGGTTATTCGAGTTAACCTTAGCGGTTTTATTAGCTTGGGGAATTATGGCGCTCGCGTTACTTAGCGCACCGATGTTATACAAAGTTCTAAAAGATAAAGGCTTGCAGGCAGTCGAACGACTGATGGGAATGTTGTTGTTAATTATGGCGGTACAGATGTTTATTAACGGCACCACCGGTTTAGTTCAGGCAATGTAAGCCTACCGAACAAATGAACGCACCAAGCAAGCAAAACCATAAAGCCGTTAGCTGGCGAGTCGTTTATCGTATACCACAAATGAATAGTCGTAAGGGTTAGGGCCGTCGGCACTAAAGTCTTCGCGTGCAATCTCGTTGTATTGGCTGAGATCAAACTCGGGGAAGTGCGCGTCGCCATCGACATCTGCATGCACAAAGGTAATGTAGAGCCGGTCGGCTTTAGGTAAGCAAAGCCGATAAATTTCTGCACCGCCCATGACGATCACTTCATCGTTTGCGTTCACCAAACTTGCAGCCTCGGCCAACTCAATAGCTTCATCTAAGCTGTGTGCAACCTGCACGCCTTCGGCATAAAACTGAGTATCGCGCGTAATAACAATATTGCTGCGATTAGGTAGCGGCTTGCCAATGCTGTCATAGGTTTTTCGCCCCATGATCACGGCTTTACCTGTGGTCAGCTGCTTAAAATATTTTAAATCATTCGGCAGATGCCACGGCAATTTATTATCGCGACCAATGGTTCGATTTTCGGCCATGGCCCAAATCATAGAGATGCGCATCGTTGATGTCCTTAGGTATATTTTTGCTGGCAGCTAGCGAACCCAGTGATTGAATTAGCAGCGGTCTAGAAGTTGGCTAACAACCTTCGCCAGATGGCCTAAAAAGAGCGTGTCGGTACTTGAACGGTAATGCTCTTTCGACTGACTGCCGAGTACCAGCACACCGATGGCGCGTTCGCCTCGACAAATAGCAGCCATTGCCAGCGACTTTATCTCACCACTAACAAAGACTCGATCACGTAACTCTTGATCAAATTCGCCACACTGATTTTTTAACTCACTAATAACACTGCCAAAGTGTGCCAGCAAATTGTCTTGCTCAAAATGTTGCCATAGGTCGCTGTCAGTATGATGCGGCTGATTAAGCACCAGCTGAACTTCATCAACATCGAACTGTTCTTTTAGCTCGGTATTGAGCACTCGACAAATCTGATTAGTGGTATGACACGGCAGCAGTTTAATAACCAAATCTTGCAGTTTAAAAAACAGCCGATCATTGCGCTGAGCAACATCGATAAACTGTTCTAAACGATCGACTAAGTCGATGTTTTGTTGCCGTAAAATATGGTTTTGGCGCTCAATAAGCGAGATCGCATCGCCACTGTCGTGTTTTAAGTGTAACTGGGTGAGCAGCTCAGAATGATCAATAAAAAAATCGGGGCGCTGAGTTAGGTATTGAACAACCTCTTGCTCTGTCACTTGTAACTTTTTTAATTCATTATTCATACAGATACGCCCTCGGAACGGCCAAGTGAGTAGGATTGATGCGTATCGATATAGCCTTCAAATACACTCGCTGCAGGACCTGTCATCATGACATTGCCATCGCCGGGCCATTCGATAACAACCGATCCGCCGGGCAATTCAACCGCAACCTTATGATCCAACCAACCATTTAAAATACCCGCCACAACCGCAGCACAGGCACCGGTACCACAGGCTAAGGTTTCGCCAACTCCGCGTTCAAAGACACGCAAACGAATATTATTGCGATCGACAATTTCCATGAAGCCAGCATTCACTCGCTGCGGGAAATCCGAGTGGCTTTCAATTAACGGGCCCAATGTTGCAACGGGCGCTTGCGCTACTGAGTCTACCTTTAAGACCGAATGCGGGTTGCCCATACTGACGGCGCTGATTTGCAGCGTCTGACCGTCAACAACAAGCGGATATAGGTTTGCGCGCTCGGTGGCATTAAAGGGGATTTTTTCAGGTCGCAGTCGCGGTCGACCCATGTTCACGGTAACCTGTCCGTCAGGCTGAACATTCAATTCGAGATCGCCACCGGCGGTTTCAACACGAATCAGTGGGCTGTCAATCAGCTTGTTATCGAGCACAAAACGCGCAAAACAGCGTGCGCCGTTACCGCAGTTTTCTACTTCGCTGCCATCGGCATTAAAAATGCGATAGCGGAAATCACGATCAGGGCGAGACGGTGGCTCAACTAATAGCAGCTGGTCGAAACCAATACCAAAATTACGATCCGCCCACTGTTCAATCAGCGACTCTTGCAACTCCACGTTTTGAGTAACGCCATCAACGACCATAAAGTCGTTACCCAGTCCGTGCATCTTTGTAAACTTAAGCCGCATTATTACCTCAATCTATAGTGGACTCGCCGGCCCACAAATCGGCCAGTGATTCGCGCTGGCGAACCACAGTGACTTTATCACCGTCGACCATCAGTTCAGCAGGGCGTGTGCGAGTATTATAGTTAGACGCCATCACAAAGCTATAGGCACCGGCCGACTTAACCGCAAGCAAGTCGCCTTGAGCAATGTTTAGGTTTCGACCTTTGCCTAAAAAGCAGGTTGACTCACACACCGGACCAACAATATCCCACTGGGCGTTTTTGCCTTGGCTAGCGGCATCAACCGGTACAATATCCATCCACGCCTGATACAGCGACGGACGGATTAAATCGTTCATGCCAGCATCGACAATGGCAAAATGATGCTCGCCATTATCTTTTAAATATTCCACTTCGGTTACCATGATACCCGCGTTGGCAACAATGCTGCGCCCCGGCTCAAGCACCAGCGACAAGCCTGTTCCCTCTAAGTGCGCGACCAAGTCGGCGATATAGCTGGCGACATCCGGTTCTTGATCGGCGGCTTCATATTTAACACCAATGCCACCGCCCATATCGATGTGTTGCAACACAATGCCTTCGGCTTTCAGTTCAGCGATAAGGCTGAGCAATCGCTCTAGAGCATCGGCAAAGGGTTGAGGTTCTAACAACTGAGAACCAATATGGCAATCCATACCGATAATTTTAACATTCCCCATCTGCGCCGCACGCTGATAGAACGCCTTCGCTAAACGGTAATCAACACCGAATTTATTTTCTTTTAGCCCAGTCGATATATAAGGATGGGTTTTGGCATCGACATCTGGATTCACTCGCAATGAAATCGGCGCAACCTTGCCCATTTCACCGGCAACGTCATTCAAACGTTCAAGTTCGGCGGCAGACTCAACATTAAAGCAGTGAATACCCACTTCTAAGGCACGACGCATCTCAAAGGCTTTTTTAGCAACACCAGAAAATACAACTTTGCTTGGCTCACCACCGGCAGCAATGACGCGCTCTAATTCACCAACAGAGACGATATCAAAACCGGCTCCCTGTTTTGCCAGACAACTCAATACACCGATATTCGAATTCGCTTTCACTGCAAAGCAGATCAACCCTGGGTGTTTTCCTAAACCATCTAAATAGGCTTGAAATTGGGTTTCAATCGCCTGACGAGAATAGATATACAGCGGCGTGCCGTAGCGTTGCGCCAGTTCACCAACGGGTAGATTCTCAGCATGCAGCTGCTGTTGAGTGTAAGAAAACGAATCCATGATTTAGAAAGCCCTTGTTAAAGCGAGATAGTAAGAGAGTGGTTAAAGTGGTTAAAGTGGTTAATTAAAGACATATGCAGGCGCATTAAAGCTATTCAGAAACCGAATGAGACTCTGCTTCTGGCAATGTCAGTTCAGCTGGCTTAGTGCCACAAGCAGACAATAACAATAACGAAGTTACAAGCATGAACGAAGTCAAAAACATGTGAAATAAGGAACGACTGTGAGTCATGTTAAGCGCCATAAAGATCTAAATTGAAGCGCCAGTATAGCAAGAGCATGGCAACAACGAACAGCTGATTCATCAGCGCAGTCTTTCAGTTAAAGAAACAAGCCTGACTTACGACAGCCTCGTTAACAAAAGACTATTTGGTCAGAAAATCAGAGTGAGTTACGACCAGAAGTGGCAATCAAACCACCTCTGATCCAAGCGTTTTCGGCTATTCGGCCGCCGAAGCATTGCGGCTTTTAACGAAGGCGACCAATTTTTTAGTGATCAGCGGGAACAGTCCTAACAGTACAAAGGAACCAATCAAGGCTGGCGACAAAATACCTGATAGGCTGTCGAGCTTAGCCAACTGTGTACCGGCATTGGCATAAACAGCCGTTCCGGCAAGCATGCCCACTAGCGAAACCCAGAAGAAAGTAAACACCGGCAATTTTGTCAGCCCCATAACGACATTGATGACAAAAAACGGCACTACTGGCACTAAACGCAAAGTGAATAGGTAGGTTGCACCATCCTGCTCAATACCCTGATTCACAGGTTCAATGCGATCGGCAAATTTCTTTTGTACCCATTCACCTAATACATAACGAGCAATCAAAAACGCCAAACTCGCGCCAATACTGGCCGACACAACCGCCAACAAAGTACCGACTAACACACCAAATACGGCGCCACCGGTTAATGTTAATAGCGCCGCTCCTGGCAGTGATAGCGCCGTTACAACTATATAAACAATCGCATAAGCGACAGCCATAAGTACTGGGTGGTCAGCACGATAAAGCTGTAATGCTGCCTGCTGGTTTTTTAACTGCTCAAGCGTCAAATAGCTTGCAACGTCGAAATATAAAAAAGCCGCAGCAGCAATTACTACAAGCGCCAACAAAATAATCTTTTTAATCATGGTTTGGTTTCCACTGAATTAGGTTAGTCATCGCATTCAGACAATCACAGCTGCCAAAGAGTTCAACCTTAAGCAGAAACCTTTTGTTATCAGACTGGGCAATGATTCATTCACTAGGACAAAACTGGCCAGCACCTTTAATTAACGGCACGCCAGCCTTCATCATAAAAAAGGCTAGACCGAGCCGCCGATTATGCAACACCGTACTGCTTACGATATTCCGCCATACGCTCAACGTGATGCCGCAACTGCTCGGAACCTTCAATATAAGCCATGATCTGCTCAAAGCGGATCGCCGCGATCATGTGAATACCGTAATCCTTTTCTAGCGCTTGCATAGCCGAAAGAGTTGAACCATCGAGTTTTTCTTGCCGATCAATCAACACCACCGCAGCCACCAATTTGGCTTCTGGATGCTGTTCGAGTAAGGCTAAGGTTTCTTTAATGGCCGTGCCTGCGGTGACGACATCGTCCACCAGCACAATATTGCCCTTTACCTGTGCACCGACAAGCTTGCCGCCCTCACCATGAGCCTTGGCTTCTTTGCGGTTGTAGGCATAGGGAACATTTCGGTCGTACTGGTCACTCAATGCGTAAGTGGTCGCAGTAGCAATGGTAATGCCCTTATAGGCAGGACCAAAGATCATATCGAACTCAATACCCGAGTCGATTAGGGTTTTGGCATAAATTTGGCCTAGCTTTTTTTGCGACAAGCCGTCATCAAAACGACCTGCATTGAAAAAATAAGGACTGTTTCGGCCAGACTTTAAGGTAAAGTCACCGAACTGTAAGACATTCTTTTCAATGGCATAATCGATAAAATCTTGCTGCCAAGGCTCTAAATTCGCTGTACTTAGTGTTGTATTTGTACTATCCATAAAGGGTGACTCTATTAAAAATAAAAAGAATTAATAAATCATGCGTTTAAGTCACATCATTGTATCGGAATTTCAGGTAACATACGCGGTTCGAACGGGCAGTCACCGCCAGCATCATACTGGCTCAGGCGACGCATTTACAGAGCTCAAGCTTCGAACAGCGCTTACCGCTGTGATCGGTAAGAGTATAATCGTTAAGTTGTTAGGTCGTTAGTGAAGGTATTGGTAGGAATAGATGAAGGTCGTCACATTAAATGTTAATGGCATTGTGAATGCTGCTGAGCGTGGGCTTTTAGAGTGGCTGGAACAGCTCGATGCAGATGTTGTCTGCTTACAAGACACCAAAGTTAAACACTACACCCTTCCTGACAAGTTCCTAGAAGTACCGGGCTATAATGCCTACTTTTTCGATGCTGAGCAGGACGATCACGCAGGCACCGCCATTTACTGTCGCGCTATGCCTAAAGCCATTATCTATGGTTTTGGTAATCCACAGTACGATCTAGAAGGCGGCTTTATTCAGGCCGATTTCGATAACGTCAGTGTTGCCTCCGTTTGGATCCCTAAAGCCCAATGGATCGAAGACGTCGATTACAAACTCGAATACCTAGAAGCCTTTCAGCAACACCTCAAACGCACTCGCCGCAAACGCCGCGACTTTATTTTTGCAGGCAGCTATCAGGTAGCGCACCGCTCGGTCGACTTAGGTAATTGGGAAGAACACCAACGTGAACCGGGCTTTTTACCCGAAGAGCGTGCGTGGATGGACCAAGTATTAGGGCCTATCGGCTTTGTCGATGCCTTCCGCCAAGTGAACCGCCAAGATCGTCAGCACACGTTCTGGCCATTTGACGAAGCCCAAGCCAATGGTTCACGTATTGACTATCAGTTAATTACACCAAACCTTGGTGACTTTGTGGTCGATTCAAAGATCATTCGCGAGCCACGCTTAAGCCCGCACTGCCCAGTGATGGTTGAATACGATTTAGATTTGTAATTCATCTGCTTTGCGCTGAGCAGCCTTTAACGCTAAATGATTGCCACCTCTGATACTTATCAAGCATCAATAATGGCGGCATGCTTTGTATCCGCCATATCGATAAAAGACAGGGTTATACCCCGATGAAGCGCAACCTATTCGTCACCCTTGCAATTGCCATCATCTCAATTTCACTCGTTGCCTTTTTTCAGATCAGCACACTGAGAAAAAACAACGACATCAAGCCAACAACAGAACCATTAGAGACTTGGTGGCAGACAACAAAGCCAGATTTAATCATCGAGCAAAAGGAATACTACTTTCGAGATTGCTCCATTAAAGAGGTCAACAGCCTAGAGGAACAGCCTTTAGCCAAAACTATTTTCAGGCCTCCTACTAAACTGATGACTTCCTGCGATAGCCTTATGAATCCGCTTGACTACAAAGAAGGCTACATCATTTTAACCATCTGTCGGCAAACATTTGGCGCAGGAAGCTGTACTCGAGAGCGCTACCGCAGCAATGATATGGCGCAGTGGCAAGAAGATATCGGCATTACTTGGGTAAAAGGTGAGCAGTACACCGCTTGGCGCAATATCGGTTCTACCTCTTCTAAAGCGGACGCTGTTACTCGAATTGAATAGTACGAGCTCTGGCTAATTTTCATATCAACGCCAGCACGTCTTGCAGCGCTCTACTTACCCAATCAATCGCTCTAACTGTCGGCAGTTCAACGCCTCGATTATGGCTGCTCTATCTATTTGTGGCTGTTGGTTTAAATCGGCAATGGTACGGGCGACTCTTAACAGGCGATGATAGGCGCGGGCGCTGAGGCCAAGTTTATCCATGGCTTTATCGAGCAGTTGCCGTTCGGCATCGCCCAGCACGCAATGTTGATCCAAGGCGTTACCCTTAAGTTCGCTGTTGGTACAACCTTGGCGGCTTATTTGTGCTTGCCACGCGGTAACCACTCGCTGTCTTACCTGCTCGGAATTTTCGGGTTGTTGGTCGGCCATGAGTACTTCTTTAGGTAGCGATGGCACCTCAATGTGTAAATCGATGCGATCTAAAAACGGGCCAGAAAGCCGCGACACATATTTTTGGATTTGAGCTTTGGTATAGCGGCTAGAGCGTGGATCATCTGCCGCGTAACCGCCGGGCGTTGGGTTCATTGCCGCCACCAGCTGAAAATTAGCAGGGAAAATACTCTGCCGCCGAGCTCGCGAAATGCAGACTTCATGGCTTTCTAATGGCTCTCTCAATACATCGAGAACCTGCCGCGGGAACTCCGAGATTTCATCTAAAAACAACACGCCTTTATGCGCCAACGTCACCTCGCCGGGCTTTGGGTTGCTACCTCCACCAATTAACGCAGCGGCCGAAGCGGTATGATGCGGTGCACGATAAGGTCGGCGGTGCCACTCTAGCGGCAGGTTTGCAACCGACTGCACGGCAGCGATTTCTATCGCCTCGGCTTCCGAAAGTGGCGGCAAGATGCTTGGCAACCGTGAAGCCAATAGGGTTTTTCCGGTCCCCGGTGGGCCAAACAACAGCAAGTTATGACGGCCTGCGGCGGCAATTTCCAATGCGCGCCGCGCCGCTTTTTGGCCTTTAACATCAGCAAGGTCTGGGTAACGCAGTAAAGGCTGATTGCTTTTGTTCGGCTCAGGTCGGCTCAATTGATATTCCGACTCACGCAACATACGAGTAACTTGCAAAAGATGCTGGGCAGCAAAGACATTGCCTTCTGTCACCAGCGCCGCTTCAACTGCATTATCTGGGCTACACACCAAAACTCGCCCAGCTTGTTGGCAGGCAATGGCGGCGGGTAATGCACCTGGGCCTTTACGCAAATCGCCACTGAGTGAAAGTTCGGCCAGCCATTCGTAATTTTTTAACGCTTTGGCATCTAGTTGATCGCTGGCGGCTAAAATGCCGAGCGCTATGGCTAAATCAAACTGGCCACCCTGTTTGGGTAGGTCGGCTGGCGCCATATTCACTGTTAAACGCCCGTTAGGGAAATCGTACTGGCTATTCAGAATGGCTGAGCGCACCCGTTCACGCGCTTCGCGCACCGCCGCTTCTGGCAAACCAACAATAGAAAAGGCCGGAAGGCCTGAGGAAAGATGTACTTCGATGGTAACGAGCGGCGCTTCCATACCGTTGTGCGCACGGCAGTAACTGATTGCGAGAGACATAAGCTTCCTTGCTTCGGTCATTAAAATTTGCCACTGTATTAGCAAAGCTTTTCAAAACGTTGTCATTCAGAACCCAATATGAACATTATGAATAAACTCAAGGTGACCTTGCCAATACTCCTGCGTAAGGCCAATATTGGGGCCATAACTCCAACACAACAGCCACTGCTAGGCATCGTATCCCTAGGCTTAGTCGCTGTACTGCTTGCCAGTAGCTACTATTTATATCTGCGCCAGATTGCAAAACCGAATCAGCTTTTCGAACGTATTGTACTGGCGGCTACGGCAACAACACCGCTGTTGATCGATGACGTCAATCAAGCAACCTTAGCAGCACAGCACACCGAAAAGATTCATCAGCAGTTGGTGAGTGAATTTAACAGTATTGATGGCATTGATGCTGCTATTCATAGCCAAGCCCTTCTGGCTTCGGCCAGTGACTTTTTATATAGCGAACAAGGCTTTACAGCTTGGATTAACGCTCAGCTGCAGCTATTACGGCAAGACAGCAGCGACTGGCTGATGAATAATGCTTCGTTTAATGAGCGCCACATTCAAGCAGGCGAGTCTTGTTTAGTCCTGACGCACCAAGCCACTGGCTGGCAGCTAAGCGCGATTGTTGATTGCGCTGAAGGTAACTAACCTAACTGCCGCCTAGCGGCAAAGATTGCAAAAGCGTGAAATTCGCGTAAAAGTAATGCCCTTAGGCTCACTTTTGTTAGACTGAGACAATTCGCTCACTAAAGCATTGAACATCAACCTATCGAGCGGTTTAATGGTGTTGATGTTAACCAAAAAGAGCAAAAGCGCAGTGGCTTGCTACATTTTTTATGCAGCTAAGCTCTGCCAAACATCGCATTGAATGCACCCTACTGGAGAGGACTCAATATGCAAACAATCACTAAGCTTTTCATCCTTTTAGCTACAACCATTGCAACGGTTCAGGCTCACCCAGGCCACGACCACGCAAGTGAGACCAGTGCTGTATTCCACCTGTTCTTCTATGGCGCGCTTGTTGTGCTTGCTTTAGCCGCGACTGTTGCTTTTCGCAGCAAAAAAAGCAAAGGAGAGTAATGACTATGTTACATAAATTACTGAGCAACCTAGACAAGCAATTCGGTTTCGACAGTGCCTCTGCACACTGTGATATTCCTTGCAAAATCTACGATCCTCAAGTTGCACAGATCGCTGCACTGAGTGTTATTCGTTTCGTTGATCTAATCAACGAGCTAGAAGCTAAAGACAGCCTAAGCATTGCAGACCAAGCGCAACTAGGCCGCCTAGTGCAGGAAAAAGAAGTACACGCTGGTAAAGTTAAAGACGAAATCCGCGTTATCTGGGGTGACTACTTCAAAGCACCACAGTTCGAAAAATTCCCGAACACTCATGAGTTGGTACACAACATCATGCTAACGGGCTCTGCTTGTAAGCAACACGTTTCTCGCGAGTCAGCTGAAAAACTACTGGCATTAGTAAACGAATTTGCAGCAAGCTTCTGGGCAACTAAAGGTGTTGAAACGTTCAACGCAACCTGCCCATACCCACCAGAAATGACCGTAACCTACCCAAAACTTGGTTAAGATCATTCGTATAACAGGGTACAGCATGTACCCTGTTTTTCAGCCGGACGACTATGTTGTCATTTGTCGTCGGCTGTTCACTCCCTATCAAACCGGCGATATCGTTGTTGTGCAGCACCCAAGCTTGGGGCTGATCATTAAACGGATTGTCAGCATTGATCCGCAGCAACAAATAAGCCTCGCAGGCGAAAACCCAGCCAGCACTTCCAGCCAAGCGATTGGGCTAATAAATAAAAAGCAGCTTGTCGGGCGGGTTATTTGGCGCATTGCGGCACGCCGCGCTAAGCACTGATTTCTGCCAGCACTTAAAATACTGGTGCTTATGTTAAGTACTTACGCTTATTTCAAACATCAACATTTGCCTTATTTCATGAGGCTTATCGGAAAAGAACATCAGTATGTGGTTTGTTTATTTAGTTCGCTGCAGCGACCAAAGCCTTTACACCGGCATCACCAATAATATTGAGCGACGGCTAAAACAACATAATGGTTTACTCGCAGGCGGCGCTCGCTATACTGCCGCACGTCGTCCAGTCACTCTGGTGTATCAAGAACAGGCTGCTGACCGATCACAGGCTTCAAAACGTGAATATCAATTGCGCAAACTAAGCCGCGACAAAAAAATACAGCTTATCGAAGACCATGCCAAAGGAGTCCATCATGGCAAAACAGAAACCCCTGAAGCGTAATCCATACGCTATCGACCCGCTGATGAAAAAGGGCGGGGTACACGAAAAAACCAACAAAACAAAACGCCAAAAAGAAAAAATGGCGTGGAGAAAGGAGGCTCGTAAATGCGAGCCTTTTTTTCGCCTAATGTTTATCAATCGCTTGGTTTACTGACGCTCGCAACACCACAACTCAGCTAATAACTCACCTAATAAGCAGGCAATAACTGCCGCCTTCCATCGAATCGCCACCACTTTGTAATCTTCACGGATTAGCCTGTATTTTCTGATATAGTCGCCCTGCACAATTTAGGAATCGGAAAATATGCTTCATCCTCAGTTTGACCCTGTATTTTTCAGTATCGGCCCGTTATCGATTCACTGGTATGGCGTTATGTATCTGGTTGGCTTTTTATTAGCCCAATACTTAGCGATATGGCGTGCCAAACGCGATAGCTGGCGCGGCTTTAATAGCGATCAAATTCAAGACTTACTGTTCTACTGTGTATTGGGCGTCATTATTGGCGGTCGAGTCGGTTATGTGTTCTTTTACCACTTCGATTACTTCCTACAAAACCCACTGTACCTATTCAAAATAAACGAAGGCGGCATGAGTTTTCATGGCGGCTTTTTAGGTGTTGTTGTTGCAGTCATGCTGTTTGCTCGACGTAACAACAAAACGCTTTTCCAAGTTGGCGACTTTGTCGCGCCAGTGGTGCCGCAAGGCTTGTTTTTTGGTCGCCTTGGCAACTTTATTAACGGTGAATTATGGGGCCGACCAACCGATGCACCTTGGGGCATGATCTTCCCTCAGGCGAACGATATGCTCACCCGTCACCCATCTCAGCTTTACCAAATGGCAGGCGAAGGCCTACTACTGTTTATAATTTTATGGTTTTACAGCAGCAAACAACGGCCCCGTATGGCGGTTTCTGCGGCCTTTATGTTGGGTTATGGTGTGCTAAGAACCGCTGCCGAATTTTTCCGCGAACCTGACGAACACATTGGCTATCTGTTGGGTGGCTATCTGACTCAAGGCATGCTGCTGAGCTTACCCATGATCATCATTGGCGGTCTATTATTAGTGCTGGCCTACCGCAAACCGGTATATGAGCAAGCCACCAAAAGCAGTAAACAGAAAAAAGCCAAAACTCAGAAATAGACAGGAAACTCACAGTGAACCAATATCTACAGCTGTGCCAACGCATTATTAACGAAGGCCACTGGATCGAAAACGAGCGCACTCAAAAACGCTGCCTGACGGTTATTAACGCCGATCTTGAATACAATGTGGGTGCCAATGAGTTTCCGTTGATCACCACCCGAAAGAGCTTTTATAAAGCCGCGATTGCCGAATTTCTCGGCTATATTCGAGGCTACGATAACGCTGCAGACTTCCGTAAATTAGGCGCTAAAACCTGGGACGCCAACGCTAACGAAAACACTGCTTGGCTGGCCAATCCTCACCGCAAAGGTGAGGATGATATGGGCCGAGTCTATGGCGTACAGGGGCGGAATTGGGCCAAGCCCGATGGCGGCTCAATCGACCAATTGAAAAAAATTGTCGATAACCTGTCTCGCGGCATTGATGATCGCGGCGAAATTTTAAGCTTTTACAACCCCGGTGAATTCCACATGGGTTGCTTACGCCCGTGCATGCACACGCACACCTTTTCGCTGCTCGGTGACACCCTCTATTTAACCAGCTACCAACGCTCCTGCGATGTGCCTTTGGGGTTAAACTTTAATCAGGTTCAGGTGTTTTTCTTTTTAGCCATTATCGCGCAGATTACCGGTTTAAAGGCGGGCAAGGCTTACCATAAGATCGTTAATGCACATATTTATGAAGACCAACTCGAGCTGATGCGCGATGTGCAATTAAAACGTGAACCGTTCCCTTCGCCACAGCTGATCATCAACCCAGACATCAAATCCCTCGAAGATTTAGAAACTTGGGTCACGGTTGACGACTTTAGCGTCGAAAACTACCAATGCCATGATCCAATCGCCTATCCGTTCTCGGTCTAATATTAGTCATACGCCGCCTGCAAACTATTAGTCAGCGCGGCAATAACTTGCACTGGGCTCTGCTATCTTTATTAGACCAGCACTGACATACTGCTTTATATCTCGTTATCGTTTCACCGCATTAGGAATCATTTATGGCAACAAAGGCTTTAGCACTTGAAGCAACGGCGTTACGCGCAAACATCGATTTAACCCACCTCGCAATAGAAACCACCGAAGACTTAGAAGGTATCTCTAGTTTTTTAGGCCAACCACGGGCTAAAAAATCACTTGAGTTCGGCATCGCCATGCATGGCGGCGGTTACAATTTATACGTTATGGGTGAAGCCGGAACTGGCCGCCAATCGTTAGTGTCTAAATACGTTCGTGAGCTAGCCGAAGCACAACAGGCTCCCAGCGAATGGGCCTACATTAATAACTTTGATAACTCACGCGAACCCTTCTCGCTAGAATTACCGGCGACTTGCGGCAAAGAACTTAAAGCACAGATTAATCAGCTGATTAGCGACCTAATGGACACCTTTCCTGCGGCGTTCGAGAACCCAACCTATCAACGCAAACGCTCCGCCATTGATCGTGATTTTAACCAATATTACGACGCTGCCATTAATGTCGTAGAACGCTTCGCCAATGAAAAGGGCGTCGCGGTTGTTGCCGACGGCGGTTCGGTTATGCTGCTGCCTGTTGTCGAGGGCAAAGCCTTAGATGACACCGAATTCGCTCAGTTACCAGAAGAGCTGCGCAGTGAATTTCAAAAACGCATCAACGAAATTGAAGCTTACCTCAACGAGCAAGTACTCGAACTGCCAACCTGGCGACGCAAAGCTTCCGAACAATTAAGGCTGCTAAACCTAGAAACGGTACAGCAGGCAATACGCCCGCTGTTAAAAGAACTGGAAGTAAAAAACCAAACTCAGCTATCGGTTTTACGTTATCTACGTTCGATTAAAAACCACCTGCCGCAACTGCTGGTTGATCTGTTCTCGGAAGAATCTCTGCTCGACACCAGTACCGATCAGGATCGCAAACAGGCACTGGAAAGCTGGCTAAAGCCAAATTTAGCCGTTACCCACGAGCTAAACTCCGGCGCACCGGTGGTTTATGAAATGCTGCCGACTTACCAAAACTTATTTGGCCGTATCGAGTACGCGACGCAACAAGGAATTCCAACAACAAACTACCAGCTGATTCGCCCTGGTAGTTTGCTGCGAGCAAACGGCGGCTATCTGATTTTAGATGCCGAAAAATTATTGCTTGAACCGTTCGCGTGGGATGCACTCAAGCTGGCACTGAAAACCCGTGAGCTTAAGATGGAATCTCCGTTTGTTGATGCCAGCCTAATGCATGCAGTAACGCTGTGCCCAGAATCGATCAAACTGAATGTCAAAGTCATCTTAATCGGCTCACGCGATATTTATTACCAGCTACAAGAATGGGATCCAGAATTTATGGAACTGTTCCGAGTGCCGGTCGACTTCGATAGTTTTATTCCAAGCTCACAAGACAATATCGACAACCTGATTTTGCGCATTAAAGATTACGGCGAAGAAAAGGGCTTAAAACCTTTGACCGTTGATGCTCTGGAAAAACTCATCGAATTCAGCTTGCGAGAAGCCGAACACCAAAACCGTTTGTCGGCGCAAGTGGTGCGAGTATTTAAAGTCTTTGCCGAAGCCGACTTTATCAGTCGTCATAAAGAAGCGCGTCACATCGATGCCAGCCATGTTTGTGCGGCATTAGAAGCCGCCGAATATCGCAACGGTCGCATTGCCGATCAGATGCTGATGGAGATCGAAGAGGGCACCATTCTAATCGACACCGAAGGTGAGCGCGTCGGTTGCGTCAACGGTTTAACCGTGATGGAAATTGGCGAAAGCCGTTTTGGTTCGCCAGCGCGTATCACCTCGACCGTTCATGTCGGTGGTAAAGGCGTTGTCGATATTGAACGCGAAGTTGAACTCGGTCAGTCGTTACACAGTAAGGGCGTGATGATCCTCAGCGGATTTTTAGGCCATGAGTTTGGCCGCACCTTCCCGCTAACGCTGTCGTCTCATATTGCGATGGAACAGAGTTACGGTTACATCGATGGCGACAGTGCCACCGTTGCCGAATACAGCTCGCTCATTTCTGCCATCACTCAAGTGCCAATCAAACAAGGTTTTGCCATTACCGGTTCGATGAATCAGCTTGGTGAAGTGCAGGCCATTGGTGGCGTAAATGAAAAAATTGAAGGCTTCTTTAAGCTCTGCCAACTGCGTGGATTGACTGGCCAGCAGGGTGTCATTGTGCCGCAAGATAACGTTAAACACCTGATGTTACATCAGGATGTTATCGATGCGGTTCAGGCTGGCAAGTTTCATATTTATGCGGTAAAACATGTTTACCAAGCACTGCATATTTTAACCGATTTAGAACCGGGCGATGCTGACGCAAAAGGCGAGTTCCCCAAAGAAACTCTGAACGGTAAAGCTCAGCAGGCGCTGAAAACCCTGTTTGAACTCTATCAAGAAACCGACGAAGAATAGTTTTTCGTAAGTCCAAAAAAAACCGCGACGACCTTTTGGTTCTCGCGGTTTTTTATTATTTGTAGATTCAATACTAACCAAAGCCTGCTAGGCGCAGGCATTAATATCGTTATTAAAACGCTGGCGTTGAAGCCCAAGAATAATTATTTGCCAAGTAATCTTTCACAGCATCGGAAGCCAGTGCTTCGGCTAATACCGCGATTTTTTTATCGTCGGCATTATCAGAACGAGCAGCCAAACTCACCGCATAAGCATTGCTGATAGCGTCGCGAGTCTCAAGGTATAAACGCTCAGCGTCGCCTTGCAGATTTAACGAACGCGCAAAGGTTGGATACATTACCGCCAATCGACGACCGGCTTCATCATAAGCACCCGCGGCTGCCGTTAGTGGCGCTTCCACAAACTTTAATTGTTTTGGGTTGCTGCTAACATCGGCTGTTGTCGCTTGGAAAGTGACACCCTCAGCCAATTCAATTAAGCCAGCATCAGCCAACAGCATGAGCGCACGCGCAGTGTTTACACCGTCGTTCGGGATATAAACTGTCTCGCCCTGCTCAATGTCATCGAGTGAATTATAAACCGAAGAATAAAGCGCAAAGGTTGCGTGATAAATCGGCTGTACAATTTCTAAATTCGAATTACTGCGTTGGTTAAAAATATTCATATAGAGTTCGTGCTGGATTAGGTTGGCATCGATTTCACTGTGAGCCAACGCTGGGTTTGCTTCTGCATAATTTAAGAAGACAATTTTTTCTAAGCTGTAACCCTGCTCTGCAACCTGCTGTTCGATGGTATCTAAAATATCCGGCTTAGAACTGTCAGCGCTGTAAAATGGGTAAAACGATACGCCAACTTTAATCACCTTATCATCTTGCGATGAGCAGGCAGTAAACGCTAAAGCCAATAACAAAACACTGGTGAGCATAACGAGTTTTTTCATGATGATTCTCTTTTCCTTTTTTTATCGAGAGAGTGCGCCAAGTAAGAACCCAGCACCTGTATAATCTGCACCAGTAAAATCATCACAACAATGATGACCCACATCAGTGGCTGGTTCCACATATAAAAACCTTCTTGCAGCGCCAAATAACCAATGCCGCCACCGGCAATCACACCAACAACCGTTGAGTAGGCGATCAGACTAATAATAGCCGAGGTATAACCCAGCACTAATGCAGCGCGCGCTTCTAGCAAAATAAAATTCACCACCAGCTGCCAACGAGTCGCGGCCATTGAGTGAGCGGCATCGTAAATATGAGGACTTAAATCGATAATTGCCTGCTCAACAAGACGCGACACAATGGCAATGCCAACAACCGAAAGCGAAATCATCGAAGCATAAATACCGTAGGCCGTACCAATAAAAAACCGCGCCACTGGAGCCATCACAATAAGTAACAAAATAAACGGTACCGAGCGAATCGTATTGACGAGCAAAGCCAACGGCACGGCAATTTTTTTGTTCTGATAAGGCCGATTATGTCCACACAAAGCCAATACCAAACCGATGCCAGTGCCAACAATAAAGGCAACCGAAAATGACACCGACACCATAAATAAAGTATCGATTAGATCCGCAAGAATACGATGACCAAACCGAGACAGGGTATCGTTAATGAGCGCAATAAAATCAAGCATCGGCGTCCACCCATAATTCATTAAGGTGATCAACCTGAAAGTGCGATAGTGCATTCACTGCGCCGATTTTTTTTAATCGACCCTGCTCAAGCAACACCGCACGATCACACATGTAACGGATAACATCGATTTGGTGGGAAACAATCACCATCGTTAACCGATAAGAACGGTGAACCTTTTTCAGCAAGTCTAAAATTTCTTGCATGGTTTTCGAGTCCAGCGCAGAAGTTGGTTCATCTAAGAAAATAATTTTTGGATCCGATATTAAAGCCCGAGCAATCGAGACGCGCTGTGCCTCGCCGCCGGAAAGCGTAATTGGGTAGCTGTCGGCCTTATCTTGCAGACCAACAAAACTTAACAGCTGCTTGGCTTTTTCTAGCCGAGTATCACGATCAACACCTCGTAATTTCAGCGGCAGGGCGACGTTGTCTATCACAGAGCAATTATAGAGCAGGCTAAAACCTTGAAACACAACGGCTGTTTGCTGAATCAGTTCACGGGCTTTGGCTTGACTCAGATTATTGTCGACCGATTCATCAAGCATTTGGATCGAGCCACTGTCAGGTCGTTCATGCAAGCTGAGTAAGCGCAGCAAGGTCGACTTACCAGCGCCGCTTTTTCCGACAATGCCTAACACTTCACCTTCGGCAACCCGAAAGCTAATGTCGTCTAATGCCTGAACGACGTTTTCTTTGGCGGTAAAACTCTTTCCCACCGATTGTAGCTCTAACACGCAACCTCCAAACCCAGCAACAACGGTTGCTCGCCAATAAGGGCGGCTAGCTTAAAGGCAAACGTCTTAATAAAAAAGACACAAAAACTAAGGGCAATAAAAAGGATCGGCGTTTGAATCGAGGCAGGGGTAAACGCAGTTCGAGGCAGAAACCTTGCACTGGTTAGGCTTTTTTCTGCTAAAAAAGCGCTTAAATACAATTAAAATCTGATCAATTTGCTACAGCTATAGGAATTTACCGAATTGATCGAAATTTGAGCTGTTAACTGCGGCGCTTTCTCCTATAATGCCGCCCCCATTTTATAAATAGCTATTTTTGAGACAAAAAGAGTCTTTCGAAGAAAGTCATTAGAGGTGTTACGTGAAGTTCCCTAAAAATTACGATGTTGTTGTGATCGGTGGTGGCCATGCAGGTACCGAGGCGGCGCTCGCAGCTGCGCGAACCGGCAGTAACACCCTATTACTTACTCATAATATCGACACCGTTGGCGTGATGTCCTGTAACCCAGCTATCGGCGGTATCGGTAAAAGCCATCTGGTCAAAGAGATCGATGCTCTCGGCGGTGCGATGGCCAAAGCCACCGACCTTGCTGGCATTCAGTGGCGTACGCTCAATAGTCGTAAAGGCCCAGCCGTGCGAGCCACTCGGGCGCAAGCAGACCGAGCGCTGTATCGCAGTGCCATTCGCAACATTGTAGAAAGCCAAGATAACCTCGACGTATTCGCGCAAGGCGCTGACGATCTAATCCTACAGGGTGAACGTGTCATTGGTGTCAAAACCGAGACAGGCATTGAAATTCACGCCAAATCAGTCGTATTGACCGCAGGAACCTTCTTAAACGGCAAAATTCACGTCGGCCAAGATAACTACGCTGGCGGCCGCATGGGAGATCAGCCGAGCGTCTCGCTAGCCGAGCGTTTGCGCGAATTACCGATTCGCACCGGTCGCTTAAAAACCGGCACACCGGCACGTATCGACGCGCGCTCAGTCGACTTTTCTAAAATGATTGAACAGCCTGGCGACACGCCATTGCCAGTGATGTCTTATATGGGTTCGGTTGCAGACCACCCGCAGCAAGTTAGCTGTTACATTACTCATACAACCGAACAGACTCACGACATTATCCGCGCTAACCTTGGCCGTTCCGCCATGTATTCGGGCAACATCGAAGGCACTGGTCCGCGCTATTGTCCGTCGATCGAAGATAAAATTACGCGCTTTGCCGACAAAGACAGCCACCAGATTTTTGTTGAGCCAGAAGGCTTAAACAGCTATGAGCTTTACCCGAATGGCATCTCCACTAGCTTACCATTTGATGTTCAGGTGGAATTTATTCACACCATGCAGGGCTTTGAAAACGCGCATCTAACACGCCCTGGCTACGCCATTGAGTACGACTTTTATAACCCGCAAGACCTCAAGCACTCGCTCGAAAGCAAGTACATTGAAAACCTATTTTTTGCCGGCCAAATTAACGGCACCACAGGCTATGAAGAAGCCGGTGCTCAAGGCTTATTAGCGGGGCTTAACGCCGCTAAAAAAGCAACCGGCGAAGAACTTTGGTACCCGCGCCGCGACGAAGCCTACATTGGCGTTTTGGTCGACGATCTCATTACCATGGGCACCAAAGAACCGTACCGTATGTTCACCAGCCGCGCCGAATACCGACTGCTATTGCGTGAAGATAACGCCGATGCGCGACTCACGGCCAAAGGTCGTGAACTTGGCTTGGTCGACGATGCTCGCTGGCAAGCGTTCAGTGAAAAACAGGAAAGTATCGCACAAGAGCAACAGCGCTTAAGCACGACCTACATTCAGCCAAATTCAGCGCAAGCAAAGAGCCTAGAAGCGAAATTGCCACAAGTGCTCAGCCGTGAATTCAGCCTTAAAGATTTACTAAAGCGGCCAGAATTAAATTACAGCGACATCGTCGCAGCATTGCCAACCGAACATGACATTGCAGAAGATGTGCAAGAGCAGGTCGAGATCTCGGTTAAATACGACGGCTATATTCAGCGCCAGCAACAAGAGATTGAAAGCTTGCGGCGACATGAAAACATGGCTTTGCCAGCAACGCTCGATATAGACGCCATTGGCGGATTATCGAATGAGGTAAAACAAAAGCTGAAAGAAGTGCAGCCAGAAACCTTAGCGCAAGCGTCTCGAATTTCTGGCGTCACACCGGCGGCCGTTTCGATGTTGATGATCCACATTAAAAAGCACAATGCGGCCAAGGTGTCTGCTTAATGAACGAGTTTGAAAAGCGCTTACGCTGGGGCGTTGACCAGCTCGGTTTAACATTAAATGATGACGTCATTGAACGATTACTGAGCTATCACGGCTTATTAGTCAAATGGAACAAGGCCTACAACCTAACCTCTGTACGCGATGCGATGCAGATGGTCGATCGCCACCTGATCGACAGCCTCAGTATTTTGCCGTTCTTAAGTCACGAACGGCTAATCGATGTTGGTACCGGCCCCGGCCTTCCGGGCATGGTCGCTGCGCTGGTTCGAGAAGAGCAAAGCATTGCGCTACTCGATAGCAACGGTAAAAAGTGTCGTTTTCTAAATCAAGTTAAGATGTCGCTAAAGGTCGACAACTGCCAAGTGGTGCACCACCGACTAGAAAGCTGGCAGCCAGATGAGCAATATCAGCAGATCACATCTAGAGCCTTTGCAACACTTTCTGATATGGTAGCATTCTCTCGCCATCTGTTAGCCAAAGACGGGCGCTTTATCGCCATGAAAGGGCTTTATCCCCATGATGAAATAGCGCAACTGCCCTCAGACATTGAGGTTGTTAAGGTGTCTCCTCTAGCGGTACCAGGAACAGATGGCGAACGGCATTTAGTAGAGTTGGGTATTAAGTCTTAATGAGGGAAGTCCGCTTGAGCCAGATTTTTGCAATTACCAATCAAAAAGGTGGGGTCGGTAAAACCACCACAGCGATCAACCTACCATCATCACTTGTGGCGATGAAGCGCAAGGTGTTGGTTGTCGATCTTGACCCACAGGGCAACGCCACCATGGGCAGCGGCGTCGATAAGAACGACCTAATGTTATCGGCCTACGATGTACTCACCGGTAAATGCAATTGCCAAGAGGCGATTGTTAAAACTGAACAGGCCGGTTTCGACTTATTGCCAGCTAACGGCGACTTAACCGCAGCCGAAGTTGAGCTGCTAAATATGCCTTCCAAAGAGCACCGGCTACAAAAGGCGCTCAGCGAAGTCAGCAGCCAATACGACTATATTTTTATCGACTGCCCGCCATCATTAAACATGTTGACGGTAAACGCCTTAACGGCAGCTCAGTCGACCTTTATTCCTATGCAGTGTGAATACTATGCACTCGAAGGTCTTGCAGCATTGCTAGAAACCATTGCGCAAATTCAGCAAGTGGTGAACCCACAACTGCAAATTGGCGGTATTCTGCGCACCATGTATGACCCGCGTAACACGCTGACCAATGACGTTTCAGATCAGTTAAAAGCGCACTTTGGTGACAAACTTTACGCGGCTGTCATTCCACGGAATGTCCGCCTAGCTGAAGCACCAAGTTACGGCGTGCCTGTACTGCATTACGACAAGACCTCGCGTGGCACTGTTGCCTACTTAGCATTAGCGGGCGAATTTATTCGCCGAAACGAAGGCGATAAGGCTGACGTATCCATTGCTAAAGAACACCAAAACACCGCTTCAACGGCTGGTTAATTTTTCAACATAGGTTAAAAACTGTATGTCGCCCAAGAAAAAAGGCTTAGGACGTAACTTCGGCTCACTGATCACCACTCAAGCCGAAGTTCAGCAACTGTCTGAACAACCTGTCGAGCAAATCAAAGACAGTACATTGCGTGAGCTGCCGGTTGAATGGCTACAACGCGGTGTGTTTCAACCTAGACGCGACATGTCCGAAGACGCTTTACGCGAACTGGCCGACTCCATTAAAGCACAGGGCGTCATGCAGCCCGTTGTGGTACGCCCACTAGGGCCGCAATCTTTTGAATTGATTGCCGGTGAACGGCGCTGGCGCGCAACACAACTAGCTGGCTTAGATACCATTCCAGCGGTGATCCGCGACGTACCCGATGAAGACGCCATCGCTATGGCGTTGATCGAAAACATTCAGCGTGAAAACCTTAACCCAGTGGAAGAAGCCATTGCGTTACAGCGCTTACAACAAGAATTTGAACTGACGCAAGCCGAAGTCGCCGATGCGGTTGGTAAATCACGCACCTCTGTCACTAACCTGTTACGCCTTATTGGTTTAGAAGCTGAAGTCAAAACGATGCTTGAGCATGGTGACCTAGAGATGGGACACGCAAAAGCCTTACTTGGGTTAAAAGGCCAACAGCAAATCGATGCCGCTCGACAGGTCGTTGCGAAAGCGATGAACGTTCGTCAAGCCGAAGCGCTGGTACGTTCAATCACAACACCCGCAAAAATCGATGTCGAAAAAAACGACAACAATAGTGACGTCAACGTACAAAAGCTTGAACAGATGCTTTCTGAACGATTCGGTGCCGTCGTACAAATTAAGCACGGTGCAAACGGAAAGGGCTCACTGACCATCAAATACACCAGTCTTGATGAGCTCGATGGCATTCTAACGCACGTCAAATAATATTGTTTCCTGACTCACATCATTCAAATGTCTAAGCTATGCTGCTAGGGCCATTATTGCTACCAGCCAAGTAACGCCATATACTGTGGCCCTGTAATTTGATGCAGCTCTAATGTGGCTCACATTCTTGGCATCTATAAAAAAAATAAACGCTAAATGTGACAAGAGACAATATAAATACACATTTAGCTTGGTTAAAAAGCCATAGGACACTAGCATTGGCGCGCATTAACAGTCGTTGCGTTAAGAACCTTGCTAGGGCCTGGCAAATCGCTCGGAGACAACCTTGTCTTATTTTAAGCCCTACTCTGCAAAACTATTGAAACGACCTGTCGCCTATGGCGTTTTGGTGGTTCAATTACTCGCAACCCTAACTACGACTTTGGTCGCATTAATGGTGGAAGTCATCATTGGCTTAGCAGTGTTGTCTGGAGGGTTAATTAGTGTTTCAGCCCAAGCGTTTTTTAACTATAGTGCCCTTCGGCACTTTGGTGACCCAAATGCCCTTAAAGTATTCGCAGCCACCGTTAAAGCGATGGTCGGACGGTGGTCTATTATTATTGGCTTTAGCCTTACCGCAGTCATAATTTATGAAGAATTACACGCAGGAGCGCTCTACGGAAGCCTATTCTTAGTTCACCTACTCGGTGCTCTTGCGTTACCGTTATTGGTTAAAAACCCAGCAAAAAAAATTGGATTATTAAAGGGGTAGAAGTTTTATGGCAAGTAGTGAAGGCGGATATCACAGCTCAGCTGAATACATCCAGCATCATTTAACGAATCTAACATACGGCCAAATTAAAGAAGGCTCGACCTTATGTGACGGTTCGGTAGCGCACCATACTCATTGGGGTTTTGCCCACTGTGCTGATGAAGCCGCAGCGATGGGTTTTAACGCCATCCATGTTGACAGCATGCTATGGTCGATCGGCTTAGGCGCGTTATTTTTGTTGGTGTTTTGGCGTATTGGTCGAAAAGCCACCACCGGTGTACCTTCGGGCATGCAAAACCTAGTCGAAACACTTGTTGAGTTTGTCGACACCAACGTTAAAGAAACCTTCCACGGTCGCAACCCTTTAATCGCGCCGCTGGCACTGACCGTTTTCTGCTGGGTCTTACTGTCCAACATCATGGATATTCTACCCATCGATCTAATCCCTTATTTGTTGCAATTGGCCGGCGTGCATTTCCAAAAAATCGTACCGTCAACCGATCCAAACATTACTCTGGGCACTGCAGTATTTGTCTTCATCCTAATGCTTTATTACTCCATTAAAGTAAAAGGCATTGGTGGCTTCATTAAAGAGTTAAGCTTTACACCCTTTAACCATTGGTTATTTATTCCATTCAACCTGTTCATGGAAGTCGTTGGGCTACTGGCTAAACCATTTTCATTGGGCCTTCGTTTATTCGGCAACCTTTACGCGGCAGAGATTATCTTTATCTTAATTGCGTTGATGTTTGGCGGTGGCGTTGTGTTTGCGTTGATGGGTGGTGTGCTGCAATTAAGTTGGGCCATATTCCATATTCTGGTTATCCCACTGCAAGCATTTATCTTTATGATTTTGACCATCGTTTATCTCAGTCAAGCTCATGAAGATCACTAGTTCAGCTAGTCATTGTTTATAACGTTGCTTATTGCAAGCAACTTGAAAGAATCGTTCAGGTAACTGAACAACAGGGTATAAACCCAATTTTTAATTAAAACTTAGTCAATCTTAAACTTAGGAGTTACACATGGAATATATCTTTCTCGCCGCTGGCTTAATGATGGGTCTTGGTGCAATTGGTGCAGCTATTGGTGTTGGCATTCTCGGTAGCAAACTACTTGAATCGACCGCACGTCAGCCTGAGTTAGGCCCCATGCTACAAACCAAATTCTTTATTGTTGCTGGTTTGATTGATGCTGTGCCAATTATCGGTGTTGGTATCGCAATGTACCTAATCTTTGTTGTTGGTGCTGGTGCATAAATCACCCATTAGGTGACAAAAATCCACTAACCAACTAACGAGGTGAAGGCGTGAATTTTAACGCAACATTTATCGGACAAATTATTGTCTTCGCTATCTTCGTTTGGCTATGCGCAAAATTTGTATGGCCACCAATTATTGCCGCGATGAACGAGCGGCAAACGAAGATTGCAGAAGGTCTCGACGCTTCTGATCGCGCCGCCAAAAATCTAGAAGTCGCTCAAAATGAAGCTGCCTCTAAATTACGCGAAGCCAAAGCAGAAGCCGCTGAGATCATCGAGCAAGCTAATCGTCGTGCATCCGCAATCGTCGATCAAGCAAAAGCCGACGCAGAAGCAGAAGCTCAACGCATTGTTGATGCTGCCGCATCTGATGTGGACAAAGAGCGCAACCTTGCACGCGAAGAACTACGCAGCAAGGTCGCCACTTTAACACTCGCCGGTGCCGAGAAAATTCTGCAAGCAGAAGTCGATGCCACTAAGCACAACGAGCTGTTGGATAAACTCGCAGCGGAACTTTAAGGAGGCGACACATGGCAGAATTAACAACGCTAGCTCGCCCCTATGCTAAGGCAGCGTTTTCTGCAGCTATCGACGAAGGTGCTATTACGCCTTGGTCAACGGCGCTAAAAACGCTTAAAGCAATTACGCAAGCCGAAGCGGTCGCGCAACTTATTGCCAACCCTTCGGTAAACGCACTGGATAAAGCAAAAGCTATTACTGAGTTTGCTGGAGATCAATGCATCGATGGCGCTGCTAATTTATTAGTAGTGTTAGCTGAAAACGATCGATTGTCATTACTTCCAGAAATTAGCGCTCAGTTTGAATTGCTCCGATCAGAGCATGAAAAAACAGCTGATGTACTTGTAACCAGCGCATTCGAACTCAGCGACGCTCAGCAACAAACGCTGAAACAGAAATTGACCACTAAGTTACAGCGCGATATTTCCATTTCAGTAAAAGTAGATGAGGCACTCATTGGTGGTGTCATCATTAAAACTGGCGATCTAGTGATCGATGGCTCCGTTCGCGGAAAGTTGTCGAAGCTCGCTGAAGCAATAAATTCCTAATGAGGGAAAACGCATGCAGCACCTGAATCCTTCAGAAATCAGTGACATTATTAAAGAGCGTATCGCTAAATTAGATACCTCTTCTAAAGCACAAAATGAAGGCACTATCGTTGGTGTATCCGACGGTATTGTACGTATTCATGGTCTTGCCGACGTCATGTACGGTGAGATGATTGAATTCGAAGGCAGCGTCTTTGGTATGGCGCTTAACCTTGAGCAAGACTCTGTAGGCGCCGTAGTTCTAGGCGAATACCGTGACTTAGCTGAAGGCCAATCTTGTAAATGTACTGGCCGAATTCTTGAAGTACCGATCGGTCCAGAACTACTAGGCCGAGTTGTCGATGCTTTGGGTAATCCGATCGACGGTAAAGGCGACATCAACGCTAAGCTAACAGACCCAATCGAAAAGGTTGCGCCGGGCGTAATTGCTCGTCAGTCGGTCGACCAGCCAGTTCAAACGGGTTATAAAGCCGTTGACTCGATGGTTCCAATTGGTCGTGGCCAGCGTGAGCTGATCATTGGCGACCGCCAAACCGGTAAAACGGCACTGGCTGTTGATGCCATTTTGGCGCAGAAAGCTGCAGGCATTAAATGTGTCTATGTAGCTGTTGGCCAAAAACGTTCAACCATTGCTAACGTCGTACGTAAGCTAGAAGAACACGGCGCTATGGAATACACCACCGTGGTTGTCGCTTCGGCTTCTGAGCCGGCCTCAATGCAATTCATTGCACCTTATGCAGGCTGCTCAATGGGTGAATACTTCCGTGATCGCGGCGAAGATGCGTTAATCATTTATGATGACTTATCTAAGCAAGCCGTAGCTTACCGTCAGATTTCACTGTTGCTTCGTCGCCCACCAGGCCGTGAAGCCTACCCTGGCGATGTATTCTATTTGCACTCCCGTTTGCTTGAACGTTCTTCGCGCGTCAATGCCGAGTACGTTGAAGAATTCACTAAGGGTGAAGTTAAAGGTAAAACCGGTTCATTGACCGCATTACCAATTATTGAAACCCAAGGTGGTGACGTTTCTGCATTCGTACCAACCAACGTGATTTCTATTACCGACGGTCAGATCTTCTTAGAATCAGACCTGTTCAACTCAGGTATTCGTCCTGCAATGAACGCCGGTATTTCGGTTTCTCGTGTTGGTGGTTCGGCACAAACGAAAATCATGAAAAAGCTATCTGGCGGTATTCGTACAGCCTTGGCTCAGTATCGTGAATTAGCAGCCTTCTCTCAGTTTGCATCAGACCTTGATGACGCAACCAAAGCACAGCTTGATCATGGTGCGCGTGTAACTGAGTTAATGAAACAGAATCAATATTCACCTCTCGGCGTTGCCGAAATGGCGGTATCGGTTTTTGCTGCAAACGAAGGTTATTTAGACCAACTTGAAGTGTCTCAGGTACTGCCTTTCGAAGCAGCTGCCCACAGCTACATGAAGTCTGAACATGGCGACCTAATGACTCGTATTAACGAGACAGGCGTATGGGATGATGAAATCGCTGGCACCTTCAAGAGCGCACTGGATGCATTTAGTGCGACTCAAAGCTGGTAATAAATACACCGGCCGCGTAAGCGGCCAGTAACTGAGGCTAGTGCTATGGCAGTCGGAAAAGAGATTCGTACTCAAATAGGTAGCATTAACAACACGCGAAAAATTACTTCGGCAATGCAACTCGTTGCTGCCAGTAAAATGCGTAAAGCTCAGGAACGGATGCAACTAAGCAAACCGTACGCTCAAAAAATTCGAGCGGTTATCGGCCACTTAGCCAATGCAAACACTGAGATTAAGCATCCTTATCTTGAGGAGCGTGAAGTTAAAAAAGTCGGCTATATCGTTGTATCGACAGACCGAGGTTTGTGCGGCGGTTTAAATGCCAACCTATTTAAGACTATCGCGAAAGATGCTGCAGAGCTTGAGAAAAAAGGTATTACCACTCAGGTCTGCGCAATTGGAACCAAAGGCACCGGTTTTTTCAAAGGCCGTGGCTTTGACGTTGTTGCATCGATTGATCACCTAGGCGAAAACCCATCGGTGGCAGAGTTAGTAGGCGGTGTAAAAGTCATGATCGATAACTTCGAATCTGGAGAAATCGATCGGCTATTCATTGTTTACAATGACTTCATCAACACGATGATACAAAAGCCTGTAATGGAACAGTTGTTGCCGCTAAAAAGCTCCGATGACGAAGCGACTCAAAGAACCTATGCATGGGACTATTTATATGAGCCCGATGCAGAATCCATATTAAATGGTTTGTTGACCCGTTATATCGAATCACAGGTCTATCAGGGCGTCGTCGAAAACGGAGCTTGCGAGCAAGCCTCACGCATGATTGCGATGAAGGCTGCAACAGATAACGCAGGTGAAATGATCGAAAACTTAAAGCTTGAGTATAACAAGGCGCGTCAAGCGGCGATTACTCAGGAAATTTCGGAAATTGTTGGCGGCGCTGCGGCGGTGCAATAACGGTTTGAAGAGGATACAAACATGAGTAGCGGACGTATTACGCAAATCATTGGTGCCGTTGTCGACGTGGAATTCCCACGTGACAGCGTACCAAAAGTATACGATGCCTTAATTATTGAAGAGGCAAACGTCACATTAGAAGTTCAACAACAGTTGGGCGACGGTGTGGTACGAACCATTGCGATGGGCCAGACAGAAGGTCTTAAGCGTGGTTTAAGTGTGAACAATACTGGCGAAGGTATTTCTGTACCTGTAGGTACCGGCACCTTAGGCCGAATCATGGACGTACTGGGTAACCCGGTTGACGAGCGAGGAGATATCCTTGCAGATGAAAAATCAGTCATTCACCGTGAAGCGCCTTCATACGCAGAGCAATCGCAATCACAAGACATCTTAGAAACAGGTATCAAGGTAATCGACCTTGTTTGCCCGTTCGCTAAAGGTGGTAAAGTTGGTCTGTTTGGTGGTGCCGGTGTTGGTAAAACCGTAAACATGCTTGAGTTGATTAACAACATTGCAACCGAGCACTCAGGTCTATCTGTATTTGCCGGTGTGGGTGAGCGTACTCGTGAAGGTAACGACTTCTATCACGAGATGTCTGATGCGGGCGTTATTAAACTTGACGACTTACCGCAATCTAAAGTTGCGATGGTTTACGGTCAGATGAACGAGCCACCAGGTAACCGTTTACGCGTTGCGTTGACAGGTTTGACCATGGCTGAAAAATTCCGTGATGAAGGCCGTGACGTTCTATTCTTTGTCGATAACATCTACCGTTACACATTGGCCGGTACTGAAGTTTCTGCATTGCTAGGCCGTATGCCGTCTGCTGTAGGTTATCAGCCAACGTTGGCTGAAGAGATGGGCGTACTGCAAGAACGTATTACCTCAACGAAAGAGGGTTCTATTACCTCTGTACAGGCGGTTTACGTACCTGCGGATGACTTAACTGACCCATCGCCAGCAACAACCTTCGCTCACTTGGATGCAACCGTTGTATTGTCTCGTGACATCGCTGCATTAGGTATTTACCCTGCGGTAGATCCACTAGATTCAACCTCTCGCCAGCTAGACCCATTGGTCATTGGTAATGAGCACTATGATGTTGCTCGTGGCGTACAGGGTGTCCTACAAGGCTATAAAGAGCTTAAAGACATTATTGCAATTCTGGGTATGGATGAGCTATCTGATGAAGATAAACTCACTGTAAACCGCGCTCGTAAGATTGAGAAGTTCTTGTCTCAACCTTTCCACGTTGCAGAAGTCTTTACCGGCTCACCGGGTAAATACGTTTCTTTGAAAGACACGATCCGTAGCTTTAAAGGAATTCTCGATGGTGAGTACGATCATATCGCCGAGCAAGACTTCTATATGAAAGGCTCCATTGAAGAAGTTGTCGAAGCTCATAACGCACGTAGCTAACGCAACGAGGAGATAGAACTATGGCAATGACAGTCAGATGCGATATTGTCAGCGCAGAAGAGAAAGTCTTCTCAGGACTGGTTGAGCTTATGGTTTGTACTGGTGAAATGGGTGAGCTAGGCATTCGGCCTGGCCACGCGCCTCTGCTCACTCGTCTGAGCCCAGGCCCGTTACACCTGGTTAAGCAGCACGGCAAAAAAGAGTTCATCTATGTTGAAGGTGGTTATTTAGAAGTTCAACCAAACCTAATTACTGTTTTGGCTGACACCGCTCTTCGCGCTAATGACCTTGATGAAGCCGCTGCGAGCCAAGCCAAAGAAATTGCAGAGAAGCAAGTTGCACAGAGCCTAGCCGATAAAGAATACGCAGAAGTTGCGATTCAATTATCCAAAGCACTGGGTAAGCTCAGAACTATTCGCCAAGCAAAGAACAACGGCTAATACTGAGACTATTCAACCTGTTGATCCAGATGCAGTATCAAAACAGAAGCGACCTTGGGTCGCTTTTTTTTGGCCTGCTTATTTCGATTTTTTTGTTTAAATGCCTCTGACTGCGCGATAGCGCAAACAACTGATTTTTTTTGATTAGAAATGATCGAATTTAATCACTCGACTGATTGATTTGTGGGAAATTTATCTTCTCAGGTTATTTTTGTTTACTATAGCGCTACTAACATCCACTCAGTTAACCAATGATCCAACCTTTAGCGAGTCTCGACGTTAACAGCAGTAGCCCACGGAGTAATAATGGAAATTACGAAAACGCTTGGTGAATTCATCATCGAAAAACAGGCTGAATACCCAGACGCCACTGGCGAATTGACCGCTATTTTTGCGGCCATTCGACTTGCCTCTAAAGTCGTTCACCGAGATATCAACAAAGCAGGCCTAGCAGATATTAATGGCGCCGTTGGTACCGAAAACATTCAGGGCGAGCAACAACAAAAGCTCGACGTCTATGCTAATGAAAAATTTAAATCCTCATTATCTGCGCGTGGTGTTGTTTGTGGCCTAGCTTCAGAAGAAGAAGACAGTTACGTTCGCTTCGATGACCGCCTTAACGTCAATGGCAAATACATTGTACTGATTGACCCGGTCGACGGCTCCAGCAATATCGATGTCAACGTTTCTGTCGGCACTGTATTTTCAGTTTATAAGCGTGTGTCACCGGTTGGCTCTCCAGTCACCGATGAAGACTTTTTACAAAAAGGTCGCCATCAGGTTGCTGCCGGTTATGTTATCTACGGTTCATCAACCATGCTGGTTTACAGTACAGGTAATGGCGTGCACGGCTTCACTTACGATCCGAGCTTAGGCATTTTTTGCTTATCGCATCCAAATATGCGCTTCCCTGATGATGGCAATATTTACTCGGTTAATGAAGGCAACTACATTCATTTCCCAACGGGCGTGAAAAAATACATCAAGTATTGCCAAGAAGAATGCCCAGACACCAATCGCCCTTATACCAGTCGTTACATTGGCTCTTTGGTTTCAGATATTCATCGAAATATTTTAAAGGGTGGTATTTTTCTTTACCCGTCGTCTTCGCATTACCCAGAAGGTAAGCTGCGTTTATTGTACGAAGGTAATCCGATGGCGTTTCTGGCTGAACAGGCTGGCGGCCGAGCAATCTCTGATGCTGGCCAAGCCATTTTAGATTTGGAGCCTAAAGAACTGCACCAGCGCACGCCTTTCTTCGCTGGCTCTAAAAATATGATCGACAAGTTAGAAGATTTCTTAGCGGCACACCGAGAAGAAAACAGCTAAATCAGATACTCGATCCAAAAAAAGAGCGCTACAGCGCTCTTTTTTTTACCCTTTTTTAATACCAGCCCAGCTATTGTTAGATTAAGACCAGTCGTTATCGTCTTCTTCGAGCTTCTTCTGATCCTGACGATAAATCTCTTCTAAGTCACGTCGCGCTCGATGCGATAACTGAATTAATGAATCCTCATCGCCAGCAAAGTCCGACTGAGCGGCTAACATCTTTTCATCATAATGCTTAAATTTTTGTACTGCCTTCCACGCATTATGCTTAGTCATGCCTAAAAAGTTTAATGCAGTACCGCCTAACTCCAACGCACTGCTGAAGGTTTCCCGACTAATGCCATTAGCTCCGGCTTTGTATAAATCTATGGCATGCTGGCGGTTACGTGCTCGAGCCAGAATTATCGTTTTTGGCCAATTCTTGTGAATCTGTTCGGTTAAATAGGTAACAGTTCGCGGATCATCTAGCGTCAGAATCACCGCCTTGGCGTTGGCAATACCAGCAGACTCTAATAAATCCAAACGGGTCACATCGCCAAAAAACACCTTAAAGCCAAACTTACGCACTAGCTCGATTTGGTTTGGGTCTGCATCAATCAATGTTGTTTTATGGCCTAAGCCGTGCAGCATTCGACCAATCACTTGACCATAACGGCCATAGCCACAAATTAAAATGTTGCCATCTTCCGAGTCGATAGGATCGCTGTCGTTACTAACAGCCATACTACGGCGAGCAATAATCCATTCAACCAAATTACATAACAGTGGTGTGCAGACCATCGAGATCACCACCGAAAGCACCAATAAGGACTGCGCTTCTTCACTGATAATTTGCGAGGCATAGGCTAGATTAAAAATAACAAATGCAAATTCGCCACCTTGCGCCAACACAGCAGTAAATCGCATTCGATCAATCTGATTGAGCGATAACTTCCAAGCCAAGCTATACAACACCGCTGCTTTCACACCTATTAACGTCACCGCCAAAGCGATGATCGGTAAGTACTGTAACGCCAATAGCTGGAAATCAATCGACATACCCACGGCGATAAAAAACAACCCCATGAGCAAACCCTTAAAAGGCTCAATGTCGATCTCAAGTTCATGGCGATATTCAGAATCTGCCAATAGGACGCCGGCTAAAAAAGTCCCTAACGCCATCGATAAACCCACATAGTTCATCAGCTGTGCAATACCAATCACTAGGGCTAATGAAAAGGCGGTAAACATTTCACGCATATGTAACGATGCGATTCGCTTTAACACAGGCGTTAACACGTAGTGACCGCCAAAAATAATCAATGCAATAGCCGCAACCGCTTTTACAACCTGTAACCAGGCTTCACTGCCTGAAGCGCTATAGCCAGTTGTCACCAGCAACGGCAACAGAGCAATCATCGGAATGACTGCTATATCTTGAAACAGCAGCACCGCAAAACCATTCTGACCGGCAGAAGTGTGCATAAGGTTACGTTCTTCAAGCGTTTGCAACGCAATCGCAGTGGAAGATAGCGCCAAGCCGCCAGCAGCAACTAGACAAAGTCGCCAATCTAAATTTAACGCCATACCAATGGCTGCCAATAGCAGCGCGGTTAATAAAACTTGAGAGCCACCCAAGCCAAAGATCTGCCGACGCATGCCCCACAACCGGCTCGGATTAAGCTCCAAACCAATTAGGAATAACAGCAACACCACGCCAAATTCAGAGAAGTGTAAGATCGAGTCACTGTCTTCAATAAAGCCTAAAACAAAGGGACCAATGGCAATTCCGCCAATCAAATAACCCAGTACTGAGCCTAATCCTGCCCGTTTTGCGATGGGTACAAAAACAATCGCTGCGCCCAAAAAAACTAAGGCATCGGCTAAATAATTATGATCCGTTGTCATCACATATCCCTACTTATCTGTTGTAGCTAAGGGCTCACCAATGAGTTGCGCTATCGTGTTAACGACTTTTTTGTTAAATGCTTCTAGCTCTTCTGCGCTGGCCTGTTTGGCATTAAAGTTCACCAGCGGCGGCTGCCATTCACAGCGACAAAGCTTGCAGGTCGATTGCAGTGGCCGAAAATATTCTTCGATATCATAGGGGTTCGCCGAACCACCAAGATAAGTATTGATGTTGCCACCGGTAGAAATAATATGCTGCCATCGCTTACCTGCGAGTGCATTGGCCGATTTGCCGTAGGCATAACCAAATTCTAAAACAATTTCGAACCATTGCTTAAGTAAGGCTGGGATGCTGTACCAATAAAAGGGGTGTTGAAAAAACACCGCATCGGCCCAGTCCAAACACTCACGCTCAACAGGGCCATTAATGCTGAAGTTTGGGTAGGTATCGTATAGGTCAACGATTTTTAAATTCGGGTGATTCGGTAAAGCATCAAGAATCGACTTATTCGCAAAGGAACGATTTAAGTCGGGATGAACGATGTAATAAAGTACATTCATAACAGTAACCTATAACTTGTAACGATCAATATCCAAACAGCAAGCGGCTCCGGCTGAAATGAAGTCGATAGCAAAACCAGATTCCATCAATCAGCGATTAGCTCTTGCCACCTCCCTAGTTAAGCACTGAACCCTTTGGAATAAAATACTATTTGCAATGACGCTGAAGTATTTTCTGGTATAGCTATGCTGTATTTTCTGGAACGGCTAAGGAAGTCGGCCATTTAGTGCTAGAATAGCGGCACAAACCATAGGCTGACCTTGGGGTCTCGCCACAAACTATTTAACTCGCTAATCGCCGAAAATGACCCATAACATAAGCCCCAGTATCGTTGTTGAAAACGAGCTATTTTGGCTGATCAACAAACCCATTAATTGGACCGTTCAGCGCGATGACGACGCGCCTTCAGTATTGCAGTGGTTGCATCAGAAAACCGCCATAAAACCCTTGCCGGTACATCGTCTAGATAAACCAACCTCGGGCCTATTGCTGGTTGCCAAAACCGATGCGGCAAACCGAGAGCTGAGCCAAGCGTTTGCAGACAGGCGCGTTAGTAAAACCTATTTGGCAGTTTCAGATAAAAAACCGAAAAAAAAGCAGGGTTGGATAAAAGGCGATATGGCACCCAGTCGTCGAGGCCAGTGGAAGCTGCTGCGCTCGTTAGACAACCCCGCCATGACGCAATTTTACAGCTACTCACTTGACGCACCCTATCGTGGTTTTGTGTTAACGCCGAAAACCGGAAAAACCCATCAGCTGCGAGTAGCGCTAAAATCGCTCGGCGCGCCAATCTTGGGCGATGATCGCTATGCCGGCACACAGGCCTCGCGGCTTTTTTTGCATGCTTGGCAATTAGAATTTGAATGCTTTGGCCAACACTTTCATTTCCAACAAGACCCGATTAACAACGCACAGGATCAATGGCCCTTTGCGCTGCCAAATATGGTATAACCTTCGGCAGATACAACGATTACGCCTTTTATAGAAGGCACTTTTATTAGAGGCACTTTTCATGCTTTGGCTTTCAACTCATTTTATTCCCTTAGCAATCGGCCTATTGGTTGCGATCCCGCCCAGCGCAGCCTTGAGCTTTTTCTTTATTCGCCGCTATGAGCAAAATGCGCAGGCATTGGCGCAGCAGCTCGAACTGAACCAACAACGGCTAAGTTACGAAACAGAAAAGTCATCCGGCTACCTTTCGGAACTGAATCAGTTAAAGCAAGATCAACAGCAGTTAGCCAACCAGTTGTCACAAGAAAAATCCGACAAGGCTGCGTTAACAGCCCAGCTGCAACAATTACCAGTCGTGACGCAGCAATTAAAAGATAAAGAACAGGGTTACTTAGAGTTACAAGAGCGCTATCAGCAGCAAGAAACTCGTATGGCAGAGCTAGAAACCCAAATGAAAGCTCAAACCGAGTACCATGCCGAACAGGTGAAATTACTCAACGAAAATAAAGAGCAGCTAAAACAAGAGTTCTCTCATTTGGCCAACGAGATTTTTGAACAATCGAATAAAAAGTTTCAGCAGCAGTCGTCACAATCGATGTCTGCTTTACTTGATCCGTTCCAAAAAAATATTGATCAATTCCGCCAACGCGTCGACGCCATTCACAGTAAAGAAATGGAAGGTCGAGGCCAGTTAGTCGCTCAGCTAAACATGCTTAAAGACATGAACAACCAGCTGAATCAGCAAGCCACCGACTTAACCAAAGCGCTCAAGGGCGACAAAAAATTACAGGGCAATTGGGGCGAGCTACAAATTGAACGCATCCTTGAATCCTCTGGTCTGCAAAAGGGTCGCGAATACGAACGCGAAGCTAACTTTAAAGACGATGACGGAAAGAATCTGCGTCCCGACTTTATTATTCGCTTGCCGGAAGGTAAGCATATTGTCATCGACAGCAAAGTCAGCCTTGTTGCCTATCAAGAATCATTAGCTACCGACGATGACGTACTGCGACAAAAGTTTTTACTCGATCACGTTGCCGCAACACGCAACCACATTCGCTCACTCAGCGACAAAAATTACCCTAACTTGAATGGCATGAATGCGCCTGACTTTGTATTGATGTTCATGCCGATAGAAAGCGCCTTTATTGCCGCATTCGAAACCGATCAACAGCTGTTTAACGAAGCCTTTGAGCGCCACATTGTTGTAGTCACGCCAACCACTCTATTAGCAACACTGAAAACAGTGGCCAACCTTTGGGTTTTAGAACGACAAAATGAAAACGCCAAAGAACTGTTTAAATTGGCGGGTAAAATCTACGATAAGCTGGCTGTTTTTGGCCAACGAATGGATAAGCTCGGCAGCCAGTTAAAAACTGCCGACAACACCTGGCAAGATGCGATGGGCAGCTTACGCGATGGCCGCGGCTCAATGGCCAGTTATGTGCAACGGCTGCAAACCTTAGGTGCAGCCACCAGCAAACAATTACCGGCCTCTATGAGCGCAGAAAGCCTCGATCTTGACGACCCAGAAACCGAAGACAACATCGAAGACAGCAACAAAGAGTAGGCGGCCTATATTCCCATAGCGCTGAGGCTGTCTAATAACTGGCGAGTAATGGCTGCGCTCTTAGGGTGTTCCAGTTCAATCTCTTCAACCAGTAATTCCAGCAGCTCGCGCAAGCTTGGCTCTTTTGGGTCTGGCTGATCAAGAGTATGAACATGGAACGCCAATTGATCGAGTAACGCCTGTTGTTGTGGACTGGTTTCAGCTTCCGGCAAATGGTCTCGTAAGTGCTGAAATAGACTTTTTATTTTTTCTTTTGGCATCTGCGCCACCCCTTTTTTAATATCGATTTTTTTATTTTGATTCAGGTTTTTACATTGTTTCATTATAGTCCTAGTTGTTTTGGCGACGACGACTATTTTCAACGCTTTACCTAATTCAATGTTTTACCTAACTTAGTGTGTGACCCGATACTTTATGCAATATACCGATCAACAACAGGCGATCATCCAACACCCGGGTGGTCATGCTCGAATTATTGCGGTCGCAGGCTCAGGCAAAACCCAAACATTAACGGGCTACTTACAACGGCGGCTCATTGAGGGTGCCGACGCCCGACGAATTCTAGTACTGATGTACAACAAATCTGCCCAGCTCGATTTTGAACGACGACTCAAAACACAGCTGGCTGGCAATATCGCCATTCCAGAAATTCGCACCTTTCATTCACTCGGCTTCCGTCTCTGCCAAAGCCTTGTTCAACGCGGCCAAATGAACCCGTTCAACAAAGATATTTTGCAAGACAGCGACGTCGAACCGATTGTTTGGCGACTGCTCCGGCAACTGGCCGACAGCGACATTGCCGACGATATATTAACCCGCAAAAAGAAATGGCTAGAGCCAGCAATGGCTTACTTTGAACTTGTTAAAAGCACACTCGACAGCCCTGAGCATGTGTTTGAAACCACCGGCTTGCCAGCCAGTTGCAAACTTTTCATTCAAGCCTTTTATGAATTTGAAGACTGGCGCAGCCAACAGCAAAAAATGACCTTTGCCGATCTGCTTTACGAACCTGCACTGCGCTTTAAAAACGAGCCTGCCATTGCGGCACAATTTGCTGGCCACATGCAGCAATACATTGTCGATGAATACCAAGATATTAATCCGGTGCAATCCTTTTTACTGCAAACACTGCATGGCGGTGTTGGCGACATTATGGCGGTTGGCGATCCGGATCAAACCATTTACGAATTTCGCGGTTCACAACCGACGCTGCTCACCGAACAATTCAGTCAGCAGTATCCAGCAGTGACCGATTATCACCTAAGCCATACTTTCCGTTTCGGCGACTCACTGAGTTTGTTGGCCAATCAAGTCATTGCTGGTAACTATCAGAATAGCCAACAACGCGCGCCCTGTATTTCGCATGCAACGGCCTCAAATACCGAGGTACAACGCCTTGCCTGTGAAGACAGTGCAAAAGCTGCACTCGAAGCCATTCAGCGCTGGCAACAACGACCGCTCAAGCAGATTGCAGTCATCAATCGGCTCTGGGCTAACAGCGCTCGTTTAGAATTGCTATTGCTGTCTCATAACATTGCTTACCGTATGGACAATCAGCAGACCGTACTTGAGCGCTATGAGCTGCGGCCCTTTAGAGTTCTGCTGCAACTGGCAGCAGGACAAGCCGAACATTGGAATAACAAGCAACGCAAACAGGCTTGGCAAGCACTGCTATCACAACCCTATTTAAAGATTAAAAAAACCATCGTCGACGAGCTGATCAACCAGCTTGCGCATCATCACCAGCATTGGGGCCAGGCATTGCGCAATGCCACGCCGAACCGATTGTCGAAATATCAATCCGAGCAATTGTTTGAACGGGCTCGCTGGATCGAAAAGGCCGAACGCGGCCAAGGTGAGGCGAGTGCCGTTTTGTACGGCTGGCTTCAGGCGACTGACTATCTGAATGCCATTCGTGACAATGCCTTTTCTAGTGCTCAGGTTGATGATCAGGTCGCCACGGTAAGGGCCTTTGTCGACTTTGTGCGCCAATCGCGCTGGGCCTTGGCTCAAGGTGCCGACGCGTTGAGAGAACTCAGCGAACGTAAAACCGATGCCCACACCGATGCGGTATTGATCACGTCGATTCATAAATCAAAAGGTCGCCAATGGCCTTGCGTCATCATTCCTGAATTGAATAATCAGTTTTACCCTTATCAGCCAGAAGGCGAATTGATGATCAGCACCAGCCTAGCCAGTGAACGGCGCTTGCTCTATGTCGCGCTGACTCGGGCACAACAGCAGCTGTTGTTGCTAACTGCCAGCCAACAAAGTTCGGCCCAACCATCACTACTGATGCCAGACGCCTACGTTGATGGCTTAGCCGACTTTGCTCAGCAGTGCTTAAAGCCAACCAGCAAGATTGAACTGCCCGGCCAAATGCAGCGAGCCTGCGTAGAGCAATACGCCAAAAGCAAAGGGCTAACAGAGCTGCATTGGCGCAATGATGAGCAAACATCGCAACCCGGTACTGGGGAGTTTAAGCTAAATCAGGTGGTCAGCCACCCAACTCTCGGTGTCGGCCAAATTATTGCCGAAAGCGACACCCGACTCAGCATTCAGTTTTTACAGCAGGGAGAACGGGAATTCGACAAGGCCATTGTCTTGCCACTGCTGCAGCGCATCAACCCAAGCTAAACCTCACTTAGTCGCAAGCCTATTAGGCTTAACAGAAGCCTGCTAAACATTGCGCTTGCTCAATTTAAATGAGAACGTTGCGAAAATGGCTACAGTCTGTTTTTTAGCCTGTGTTATTATCCGCGCCGCCAAGTCACATCCGTAGAGCTCCCAAATGACCCAAACTTCATTAGAAAAAAACAAAATTCGAATTCTTCTTTTAGAAGGTGTTCACCAAAGCGCGCTGGATACATTGCAAAAAGCCGGTTACACCAATATCGATTACGTCAAAGGCTCACTACCTGAGTCCGAATTACTCGAAAGAATTGCTGAGGCCCACTTCGTTGGTATTCGTTCACGTACCCAGCTAACCGAGAAAGTCTTCGCGGCTGCCGAAAAACTGGTTGCCGTTGGCTGTTTCTGCATTGGTACCAATCAGGTCGACTTACAGGCGGCTGCCGTGCGCGGCATCCCAGTCTTTAACGCGCCTTATTCCAACACTCGCTCGGTTGCCGAATTGGTCATCGCCGAAGCCATCTTGCTATTACGCGGTATTCCAGAAAAGAACGCTGCTAGCCACCGCGGCGAATGGATTAAATCAGCCAACAACAGCTATGAAATCCGCGGCAAAAAGCTCGGTATCGTTGGTTACGGCAGCATTGGTACCCAGTTAGGCATTCTGGCTGAAAGCCTCGGCATGGAAGTTTTATTTTACGATACGGTCACCAAACTGCCGATTGGTAATGCCCGACAAATGGCCACATTGGATGACCTGTTAGCATCCGCTGATGTAGTTTCGCTGCACGTACCTGAAACAGAATCCACGCAATGGATGATGGGCGAAGCACAATTTAACAAAATGAAGCAGGGCAGTGTTTTTATTAATGCTGCTCGTGGCACCGTCGTAGTGATCGAGGATTTAGCCGAAGCACTGCGTAGCAAAAAGATACTGGGCGCGGCGATTGATGTCTTTCCAGTTGAGCCACGTACAAACGACGACGAATTTGTTTCGCCGTTACGTGAGTTCGACAACGTACTGTTAACGCCTCATATTGGCGGCTCAACTCAAGAAGCTCAGTACAACATTGGTATCGAAGTAGCCGAAAAACTGGCGGCCTATTCAGACATCGGCACCACCCTGTCTGCGGTTAACTTCCCAGAAGTGGCACTACCAGCACACCCAAATGCGCACCGTATTTTGCACATTCACGAAAATATTCCCGGCGTACTCTCTGAAATTAACCAGGTGTTTTCTGATAACCACATCAACATCATTGGTCAGTTCCTACAGACAACCGCAGATATCGGTTATGTGGTTGTCGATGTCGCCGAAGATGCTTCAGAAAAAGCACTTGAGGCAGTACTCGAAGTGAAAGGAACGCTGCGCGCTCGCATCCTGTTTTAACAAAACAGACGTACCAAGGGTTTCTACCCAATCTAAAAAAGCCTGAGGCAAACGCCTCGGGCTTTTTTATTGCCCGAGCAATTAAATTTTCTGCGCCGTCGAAAACCTCAGTTGCTATCAACCGACGTTGATATAAGATAAAGCGAATAAGCATTATCGAAATAGCGGCAAACTCTGTTATTGGCCATCGCCAGCTTTGTCATAAAGCTGTCGCTACAATCCAGTATGATGACCAACGACATCGTTCAAATAATTTATGGTGAGCCTTATGACCAGTGAGTCAATCGACACAGCAATTGAAGAAATCGGCCCAGAGCATTTTTTAAATCGAGAACTGTCACTGCTCGAATTCCATCAACGGGTAATGTTGCAAGCAGAAGACTCGTCTATCCCATTGCTAGAACGGCTGCGATTTTTGTGTATCTCCAGTACCAACCTAGATGAATTTTTCGAGGTTCGAGTTGGCGGCCTTAAAGAGTTGCACGAAGCCGGTTCTGCGATTGCTGGACCAGACGGCCACTTGCCGGGTTCACAACTGACCACCATTGCAGAACGCGCCCATTGGTTAGTCGACAAACAATACGCCATCCTGAATGATTTAATTTTGCCAAAGCTGGCAGAAGAAAACATAGAGATTGTGAAACGAGAATTTTGGACCAAAGACGAAATTCACTGGATGAAAGACTACTTTCATCAAGAGGTGTTGCCACTGCTCAGTCCTGTCGGTCTGGATTCGGCGCACCCGTTCCCGCGTATTTTGAACAAGTCGCTTAACTTCTTTGTTCTGCTGGCAGGCAAAGATGCCTTTGGCCGCAACAGCGGACAAGCCATTGTTCAATGCCCACGCTCCTTACCTAACCTTGTGCGCCTTGAACTGCCGGACCATGACAACCCGAACCGTTTTGTCTTTATGTCATCGATCATCCACTACTTTATGGATGAAATTTTTTACGGCATGACCGTTAAAGGCAGTTACCAATTCAGAGTGACGCGAAACTCAGATCTTTTCGTTGATGAAGAAGAGACGGACGATCTTCGTCGCGCGATCGAAGGCGAACTTATTTATCGTCAATACGGCGATGAAGTACGCCTCGAAGTTGCCGAAAACAGCCCAGAAGAAATGGTTAATTTCTTAATGGGTAAATTCGAAATCAGCGAACCGGATGTTTATAGCGTTAACGGTCCAGTGAACCTGAATCGACTTGTCGATTTAATCGACTTGGTCAACCGCCCTGACTTAACCTTTCCTCCATTTGAGCCGAGCATGCCTCGAGCATTAAGGCGCAAAAAAAATAGCTTTGATGCCATCGCTCGCAGCGACATCCTACTGCATCATCCGTTTGACTCTTTCACTCCGGTAGTCGAGCTGATTCGCCAAGCCGCGAAAGATCCGAACGTCGTCACGATTAAGCAAACACTATATAGAACCGGTGTGAAATCAGTCATTGTCGACGCCTTAGTCTCTGCCGCCAAAGCCGGGAAAGAAGTCACTGTCGTGATTGAATTGCTGGCGCGGTTCGACGAAGAAGCCAACGTCGCGCTGGCCATGCGTTTACAGGAATACGGCATTCATGTGGTGTACGGTGTTTTCGGCTATAAGACGCACGCTAAAATGCTCATGATTGCGCGTAAAGAAGGCGATAAGTTACGCCACTATGTGCATTTAGGCACCGGCAACTACCACCCGAAAACCGCCAATATTTATACCGACTACGGCTTAATGACCTGTAATAAACAGATTGGTGATGACATCAATCGAATTTTTTTACAGCTCACCAGCTTAGGTCGAGTGTCGAAACTGGATAAAGTACTGCAGGCTCCTTTTACATTGCATAAAGCCATGATGCGATTTATCGACCGTGAAATCGAAAACGCCAAAGAGGGAAAACCGGCCAGTATTATTGCCAAGATGAATTCGCTGTCTGAAGAGGCGTTGGTCAGAAAGCTTTACGAGGCCAGCCAAGCGGGGGTTCAAATCGATCTGATCGTGCGTGGTATTTGCCAGGTCCGACCCGGCATTCCAGATGTTTCAGACAACATCCGAGTTCGCTCGATTGTCGGTCGATTTTTGGAACATACTCGAATCTTTCGTTTTGAAAATAACGGTGATGCCGAGTTCGTTGCTGCCAGCGCCGACTGGATGACTCGAAACATGTTCCATCGTGTAGAAACGGGTTTCCCAATCTTAAATAAAAAAATTAAAGATAAAATCAATCAGGATTTACAGCTCTACTTGGCCGACAATACTCAGGCTTGGCAGCTGAATAGCGACGGCAGCTATACTCGAATTAAACCAAAAGAAGGCGAGGATGCGATATCAGCGCAACAAACGCTAATGCAACAAGACGGGCTGTAAAAGCTCAATGAGCTCTCATCGTTAACACGAAAAATCCGCAACGCTAAAACCAAAAAGGAGCGACATCGCTCCTTTTTTTATTGCTAAATACTGAGCCCAAAATCAGCGTCAATCAGCCAATTCTGGGCGCACCAAATGCAAACTAATCGGGCTCTTCTTGAGGTATTTTACTTCAGCTTCCAGATCAGAAATTGCCAGCGTTTGCTCTTGCCACCACGCCTCGGCGGCGCAAAATTGAATGGTCTGAGCATTAAAACTCAACGACCAACTGATGTCCTGAATATCATTGCGAGCACGCGTCAAAATAACCGCCAAACGTAATATCAATAACACCAATAAAAACTGCTCTGAATAATCAGCCTGCAAACTTTCTATGTCATCCCAATCGAGCTTTTTGCGATGGTAATGCACCAGCTTAGCAAGCACTCGCTGCTCATCGTGACCAAAGCCCGGCAAGTGACAGTTTTCAACAATGTAACCACTGTGCTTATGGTAGCTGTCATGATTAATGTCTAATCCAACTTCGTGCAGCATGCAGGCCCAAGTCAAATTTTTAGACCAACTTTCATCGCTTGAATTGGCTGGCTCAACCTGACGCCATAATTCAAGCGCGACCTTTTCGGTGCGTTGCGCATGGATAGCATCGGCATGAAATCGCAACGCCAAATCCGTTACCGAACGCTCTTTCATATCGGCGATACTGTCATGGCCTAATAAATCAAACAGCAAGCCTTCACGCAATGCCCAAGGCGAGGCCTCAAGAGTTTCGATGTTCAGAGCGTTCATGGTGGCGCTTAATACAACCAGGCCACCGATAAAAATAGGCAACCTGTCGTCACTAACACCGGCGATATTGAGTTGTTCAATACCACCGGCTTCGATACATAAATCCAATAGTTGCGCGACGCCTGCACGAGTAATGGCTGGATGGCCATTTAATTGTTCTAACGCACTGGAAATAGACTTTATCGAACCAGAACAACCAATGGCACGCTGCCAAGCAGTTGAACGAAAGCGGGTTTGAAAGGGCTCTAATTTATGTCGGCAATAAAGCAGGGCATTGGCAATACGCGAGCGATCAATTTTATTGTCATCAAAAAATCGCCGAGTAACAGAAACGCAACCCATGCCAAGCGACTCAAGCGATACTGGCGTGTAGTCTTCACCAATAATAATTTCCGTGCTGCCACCGCCGATATCAATCACCAAACGCTTTTGCTGGTCATCTTCTAAGCCAAAGGCGACACCGTGATAAACCAGCCGTGCTTCTTCTACTCCAGAAATGACATGGATTTTATAGCCCAGTGCCTGTTCTGCTTTGTGTAAAAAGGGTTGGGAATTCTTGGCTTGGCGCAAGGTACGAGTACCAACAGCACGCACTCGGCTAGCTGGCATGTTCTGTAGTCGCTGCTGAAAGCGCTGTAGACAGTCGAGTGCTCTTTTTTGAGAGAGTTCATCCAGCTCGCCCTGATCGTCTAGACCGTAACCTAGCCGAACCGTCTCTTTCATCCGATCAATAATCGTCAGTTGACCATTGGACACCTTCGCGATAATCATATGGAAGGAATTGGAACCCAAGTCAATGGCGGCGATTTCTTCAGTACGATTTCGCCAAAAGTTAGATAGTTTAAGCATACTGCGACTCTACCGAGGTTAGACTGGCTAGTTTAGCGCGAGAGTCGTACTAAGAAAAAGGATATCGACGTGGCAATCTACGAATTTAATGGTCAACAGCCTCTTTTTGCCGAGCGAGTCTTGGTCACAAGAGAAAGCTGTATTATTGGTGACGTCAATATTGGTGCCGACAGCTCGGTTTGGCCGGGCGCCGTGATTCGCGGCGATATGCACAGCATCCGTATTGGCGAGCGCACCTCGGTGCAAGATGGCAGTGTCTTGCACATCACTCACGCATCAGACTACAACCCTGAAGGCTTTGCTCTGACCATTGGTGATGATGTCACTATTGGCCATAAAGCCTGCTTGCACGGTTGCAGCATAGGCAACCAGGTATTGGTCGGCATTGGCACCATTGTTTTAGATGGAGCTGTCGTTGAAGACCAAGTTATCATCGCCGCCGGCGCACTGGTGCCACCCGGTAAACGGCTAGAGTCTGGCTTTATGTATAAAGGCAGCCCCGCTACAAAAGCGCGACCGCTGAGCGATAAAGAAAAGCAATTTTTTAAGTACTCTGCGGCCAATTACGTTAAGCTGAAAGATCAGTTCTTACAGCAAGGGTTAGGTGAAAACTAAGCTCAGGTACAGCCAAGGCGAACTTATACCGCATTATCGCCTCTTACTCAGAGACCGCAGACACAAAGCAGTCATATAAACTCAGTATGCTGATCGGCCGGATGCTTTAATTAGGCATTCGCCTGCTCATTTAGCGAGAATTAGAGGTTTGCAATGCGATTAGCTGTACTATTTTTATCTTTCCTTCTGGCTGCCCTCTCTATGGCAGAAACAGAAATTAAAATTTCTACCCTGTATCCACCGGGCTCTGACGCTGTGCGATCTCTAACGGAACTGTCTAATAGCCTAAAAGAAAAAACCGCTGGCGAAGTCGTACTTAAGGTTTATCCAGGTGGCGTCATGGGTGATGATAAAACCGTGATGCGCAAAATTCGTGTTGGTCAATTACAGGGTGCATTAGTCAGCTCTGGTACGCTCGACCTGCTTGACGCCGATCTCAACGGCCTAAGCAAACCCTTCTCCTACGACAACCTAGAACAGGTCTATCAACAACGCCTCAGTTACGACTCTGTGGTCAGCGATAAACTCAAATCATTGAAGTGGTACGGGTTTGGCCCACTAGATGGTGGCTTTTCCTATCTGATGTCAAAAAATCAGATCAATAATATGGAAGATATTCGTCAGTCCAAACTCTGGCTGCCTAACTCCGATCAAATTCAACAAATCAGCAGTGAACTCGATATCGACTATTTAGTGATGAACATTGGTGATGTATTAACAGGCTTGGACACTGGTGCCATCGATACACTGATATCGCCTCCATCGGCGGCTCTGGCGCTAAACTGGCATAGCCGCTTCCAATACTTAAACGATACGCCGGTGCTGTACACTTGGGGCATCTTAATTGTTCCCGAACGTGCGCTTGCGCGTTTAGATGTTACCACTCGAAACATTGTTACCAGCGAATTAGAGCAATGGTCAAAAAACCTTGATGCCCGCTCACGAGTTGCCAACCAACAGGCACTCAAAGCCATTCAGCAACTTTTGTCGCCAATCAACTTTGATCAAAACGACCTAGACCGCATTCGACTTAGCCAAACAGAGTAATCTCTAACAATACGGCTAAAAGGGTTAGCAAAAAGTGGTGAAATAGCCTCGACTGATGAAAAGCCGAGGCGAGTTGATGGTAAAAATCTTCATCTTTTTTGCACATAACGATTCGTTAAGCACAAAAAAAGGGCACGCTGAGGTGCCCTTTTTTATGAAATTAAATGTTATTGGTAAACTTCTAGCTCTAAGTCTTGGTACTCGTCCCTTAACCTTTGTTGCTCTAAGTGATCTTCAATAGCACGGCGCGCGGCCAGTTTTCGATGATTTTCTTGCCTTTTGCTCTGACTACCATCGCTTGGCTTATGCAGGCCTCCTTCTTCAATGTTCGACAGTTCAAGTTTATATAGGTTAGTAGACATATCATTAGCTCCTTTGAGGCGACCGTTTATTATTATTTAGGTTTCAGCTCGCTTATCAGTTAGGTTGAAAAAGTCCCGATAAAAAATTCTATGCTCAACGCGTTTCAGTTTCGTGAAACAGGCGATCAACATTTTTTGTAGAACAGATGGCAACCCAATTATTACCATGACCCAATAAATCAAAGGCAATAAGAATGCCTACTTTGGCTCTAGACTCCTTTTTAATGCACTGAGCTGTTAAGCTGTGACAAGGTTCTCAACTTAGAATCTCGAATTAGAGACAGCACCTGTGGCGACGGCAGCGCGTCGCTCACCACCAACCCTTGAACATAATGGCAACCAAGATGCTTGAGGTATTTCAGCTGCGCTTCACTCTCAACGCCCTCTGCAACAACCTTTAACCCTAGGCTGTCGGCCATCGCCATAATGGCTTCAATAACCGGACTCATTTGCCCTTCTTTGGTGTCAGCAATGAAATGCTGATCAATCTTTAACGCGTCTATCGGTAAGCGTTTTAAATAAGCCAGCGATGAATAACCAATACCAAAATCATCAATTGCGACACCAACGCCTAATGATGACAATCGGTCTAAATAATCAACCGAATAGTCAACATCTAACATTAATAGGCTTTCAGAAAACTCTAATTCTAAATAGTGTGCCGTTAATGAGTATTTCTCGATGGTGTTTTTCAACATCGAATAAAGCTCGGCCGGTAAAGACTGGTGATAGGATAAATTAATTGAAACGGTCGTCTGACCAATACCGCTGTCTCGCCAAGCGGCCATATCACGACAGGCGTGATCAATGACCTGCTCACAAATATTCATCACCAAACCTAAGTCTTCAGCCACCGGCAAAAAGTCTGGCGGATCGATAACACCATGCTCTGGATGAATCCAGCGCACACACACTTCGACCGAATCAATTTCATCGGAAATTAAATTAAGTTTGGGTTTGTAATCCAGCGAAAACTGGTTGTTGATCACGGCGTAACGTAAGTCACTTTCCAGCTGCTGCCGGTCCATTGAATGTGCTAACGAGGTTTCATTGAAATATTGTACGCCATTGCCACCCAATTGCTTCGCGGCCTTCATTGCCGAGCAAGCTTCATTCAACAACTGAAACAAATTGCTTTGCCGCACAATGGTAGCGCCTAAGCTGGCGTTTAGAACAACACTACCTTCAACAGACATGATCGGGCGAGCCACTTCTTGAACTAACCGACTAAGGGTTTTATCAAGCAGTTGCGCATCCTCTTCGTATTCCAGCACTAGGGCAAATTCATACTCCGATATTCTTGCAACTTGACGCACCGGGTCAGAAAAATTACTCAACCTAACGGCCAGATCCTTTATCAGTTGATCACACTCTGAGTCACTGATACGTGATTTTATTGCCTCAAAGTCATCTAAATTAAGCACCGCAACTGCGTATCGATTTCGCGCGAGCGGGCGATGCTCTTGAAATTGCTTTAACACCTGTTGGAAATAACTGCGATTAAACAGTCCGGTTAATTCATCACATGTATGTAAATCGCTAACCGCATTGACTGTCTTTTGTTGACTAAAGGCGTCATGGCAAAAACCTAGATAGTTGGCAATGCTGTTATCTTCTCGACGAATCGCCGTTAACGTCATACTCATCGGCAAACGTTGACGCGAGCGAGTAACAATAATATTGCCGTTCCAGCGATCGTTATTAACGACACCGCGACTAATTTGATGCGCTTGCTCTGTATGGATAATCTGGAATAACGGCTGACCGATCAGCTCGCCTTTCTGGCATAAAAAGGTATTACAGAAGGCGCGGTTACAGGTTAAAAATCGCTGCTGATCATCAAGAATAAAAATACCTTCCGAACTGTTATGGAATACGCTTGATGCCAGTCGAAGCTCTTCTTGCTGCTGCATATCATGAGTGACGTCGCGTCGTGTACCGATCATTCTCATGGCTCGACCAAGCTGATCTCGCTCGGTCACCTGACCGGTATCCTCCAGCCAACGCACGCCACCGGCGTTAGGTAAATCGATGCGGTAACGCACCTGATAGTAGCTGCTGTGATTACGTAAGTGCCGATATAGCGCCTTACGAATCACCTGTCTGTCTTCTTCATAAATTGCGTCGATTAGCGCAAATTCATCCGTCGAATCGCCGTGGCCAAAAAACTGTTCAGCATCAGAATGAAAGACACGCTTGTTCTTAATATCCCAATCCCAGAAACCAATGCTCGACGCTTTAATGGCCAAGCTTAGCTGAGCTTCACTGAGCATTAAGGCACGATTAATTTCTTTGCGCAGGTCGATCTCGTTGCTTAAGCGCCGATTAACCGAATCTAATTGCAGGGTGTGTTTTTTAATTTTGGCTTTCAACTCATCTTGGTTTTGCGCCTGCAAACTAATAAGCCGCTCAGTTTCTAATTGGTTGCGCATCGATGATAACGACAGCTGATAACCTCGATAAGCCATAATTGCAAACAGGCTCACCAACGGTAAATAGACTGAATACAGCAACGGGTCTTGCTGCCAATACAAAAAGGGCACAGGTAATAAGATCGTCGGTAAAATACTAACGATTAACAATCGCCCATGAGACACCAACAAGATGGCGGACAACGCACAGTGCGCCAGCGCCAAGGTCATATTAAAGCCACCCAAGCGAGCGGTCATGGCCCATAAAATGCCATTTAGGGCAACGGTAAAGATATGCCAGCGAACCGGATTCCACAGTGGATTTCGCGCCATTAGAGCTTTACAGCGCTGAGTGAGCACCAGACCGATTAGGCCAACCAAGCTTAAATAACAGGCACTGATAATGCTGTTTTGATGACCAAAGACGGCATCGGTGCCCAATAAATTGAGTAAGCCTAATAAACTTGAGATCGACCAATAGAAGGTTGCATTCTTAAGAAAAACCCTATTACGACGATGACGCAAGGTCTCTGCATTTAGATACATAATTTATTTAAATAGGTAGTTTTTATACATAGTCTTCTAAGCTCTCTGTTCTTAGACTCATAGTTCTTAGAAACACAGCTCTTAGAAACGTAGCTCTTAGACGCATAGTCTTTTAAATACATAGCTATTATTGAAACTTCTACCGCCGGAGGTAACGAACAAGTATAGGCGGGCTTGTAACAGAATTCCGGTTAAATTTATCAGCGTTTCATTATCTGCAGTGTTTAATGAGTTACTCTTGCACATCTGATACACTTCGACTGTTGTTATATACAGTGATTGATGCACACGAACTTTATTATTGGCGAACTTATGAACAGTCTTCAACTCGATCTTTTAAATCCTCAGCAAAAAGCCGCTGTCACTTGCGAAAACCAACACCTGCTTGTGCTCGCAGGCGCAGGTTCAGGCAAAACGCGAGTACTAACCCATCGCATTGGCTGGCTGGTTGCGGCAGGTTTAGCCTCGCCCTATAGCGTATTGGCGGTAACCTTTACCAATAAGGCCGCCCGCGAGATGAAAGGCCGAATTGAAGAGCTGCTCGAAACCCCGTCACACGGACTCTGGATTGGTACCTTCCACGGCTTAGCGCATCGACTGTTAAAAGCCCACTGGCAACAGGCCAATTTGCCACAAAACTTCCAAGTTATGGACAGTGACGACCAGCTTCGACTGATTAAGCGCATCATTGCCGAAATGAACATCGCCGATGATCGCATTCAACCAAAACAAGTACAGTGGTTTATCGGTGCCCAAAAAGATGAAGGCCGACGAGCCGCCTATGTTGTTGCCGGCGGTGATTGGTACCAAGAAACCCTTAAAGCTATTTACAGCCGCTATGAAGAACTTTGCCAACAGGGCGGCCTTGTCGACTTTGGTGAGCTGCTACTGCGTGCGCACGAACTGTGGTTAAACAATCCAGAATTACTCGCGCACTATAAAAGCCGCTTCACTCATGTCCTGGTGGACGAATTTCAGGATATTAACGATATCCAATACGCCTGGTTGCGAGTACTGACCGGCACCGAATTAAGCCTGACTATTGTCGGCGATGATGACCAATCTATTTACGGCTGGCGCGGTGCCAAGGTAGAAAACATTCAGGGTTTTGAGCTCGACTTCCCAAACGCAGAAACTATTCGCTTGGAACAAAACTACCGCTCTAGCGCTAATATTTTGAACGCGGCCAATGCCGTCATTGCCAACAACAACGGCCGCCTTGGTAAAGACCTCTGGACCGACGATGCCGATGGTGAGCCAATCCGACTTTACGCCGGTTTTAATGAGCAAGACGAAGCTCGTTATATTGCCGATGAAATGAAACGACTCATCGAAGCAGGCACCTCACCGACGGAAATAGCCTTGCTGTATCGCTCCAACGCACAATCACGTGTTTTAGAAGAAGCGCTAATTCATATGCAAGTGCCGTATCGTATCTACGGCGGCGTTCGCTTTTATGAGCGCATGGAAATTCGTAACGCTGTCGCCTACCTGCGATTAATTTTAAATCGCCAAGACGATGCCTCGATGGAACGTATTATGAACGTGCCACCGCGCGGTATCGGCAACAAAACATTCGAAGCCTTACGCATTATGGCGCGCGATCAAGGCTGCTCGTTATGGCAAGCCGCAAACCTAGCATTAGAAAACAACGCCCTAGCCAAACGTGCAGCCAATGCTTTGCAAGCCTTTGTCGATTTAATTAACAGCATGGACAGCGAAGTACTCGGCTACGACGACCTCGGTGAGATGATCAATTACGTTAATCAGCATTCCGGCATGATCGAGCACCACGAAAAAGAAAAAGGCGAAAAAGGCCGCACTCGAGTTGAAAACCTCAATGAGCTAATCACTGCTGCGCAAAGCTTCACCAGCGAACTGGACTACGACAATAATGCCGAATTGCTGGCACTGTTTATTAGCGAAGCCTCGTTAGATGCCGGTGATGCGCAAGCCGATGAATTTGAACCGAGCGTGAATTTAATGACGCTGCACAGCGCTAAAGGTCTGGAATTCGAACAGGTATTTTTAGCCGGTATGGAAGAAAATTTATTCCCTCATAAGATGTCGATTTCCGACATTGGCGGCATCCAAGAAGAACGTCGCCTAGCCTATGTTGGCATTACCCGCGCACGTAAAGCTCTGACCTTGACCTACGCAGAAAGCCGACGCCTGTACGGTAACGAAACCTTTAACAGCCTATCGCGTTTTGTTAAAGAGATTCCGGATGGCCTGATTAACGAAGTGCGGCTGCGTTCCACGGTGTCGCGACCGGCAAACTTCGGACTGCAACAACAAATGGCCGTAGACGACGCTGGTTTATCGATTGGTCAACGAGTGGAGCACGCCATGTTTGGTGAAGGCACCATCGTCAATGCCGAAGGCGGCGGCGCACAAACTCGTATCCATATTGCTTTTGATGACGGAAATGTTCGAGTACTGATGTTGCAATACGCCAACTTACAGCCTCTTTGAGTCGGCCTGTTGCATGAGTGATCTTATTCAGTCCTTTAGTGTCGCTTCTGGCAAAGCGCCAACAACGCTCATTTTAGGCTCAATCCCCGGCGTTGCCTCACTTGAGGCAAGCCAATATTACGCTCATCCACGTAATGCTTTCTGGCCTATCGTCTGCGCGTACTATGGCATTGATATAAACCAAGATTACAACGTACGGCTTGAACAGCTGAACCAAAACGGCGTTGCGCTGTGGGATGTATTAAAAAATGCCGAGCGCAAAGGTAGCCTAGATAGCGCGATAAAAAAGCACTCCATCATCGCCAACCCAATCGATCAGTGGCTAGCCACACAAGAGCGCGTTAAAAAGATTTTACTCAACGGTGGTACGGCGAAAAAAGAGTTTATGCGGCACTTTGCTAGCTATATAAAGAACCGAGACATTGATGTCATTGCCTGCCCATCGACAAGCCCAGCTTACGCGGCAATGCGTTTTGAAGAAAAGCAGCAGCGCTGGCACGCTGCGCTTTCAAAGTGCTAACCACAATCTAATCTAACCACAACCAACCTAGCCACTGCCAAATCTAGTTACAACCAAATACCAAATAAGGCGCTAGAGTCGCGCGCTAATTAGCTCCGTTAAGCCCAACGCCTCAACGATAAACTCAACCGACAGCGCCGCTAGAATCATCCCCATGATGCGCGTAAGTAATGAAGCGCCACCCATACCGATGACTCGAATTATTTTTTCAGAGAACAACAGCATTATTAGCGTGAAGCCTAACACTGCCAACATTGAGCCTGTGGTAATGAACTGTTCATGAATAGAATAGGTATGGTTATCGGTAATTAAAATTACCGCTAAGATCGCACCAGGAGAGGCCGTCGCCGGTATCGCTAGCGGAAAAATCGCAATGTCGTGCCTCGGCTCTTGCGCACCTTCTTCAGAAGTGCCGTGCGAGAAGATCATCTGCAAGCCGAATAAAAATAGGATGAGACCACCGGCAATCTGGAACGAAAACAGGCTGATACCCATAGCACCTAATAACACCTGACCAATGACAATCGCACCGGTAAGAATAAGCGCAGCGTAAAGAATAGTTTTATAGGCGGTTTTTATCCGCTCCTTTGCAGAATGTTTAGCCGTCAGGCCTGCAAATAAAGCCATCGTCCCTATCGGGTCAACAGTCGCCCAAATAATTAAAAAATCATGTAACGCTTTATCTAAAATCAATGCTTAACTTCCAAAGGTTTATGTTGCTTCTAATTCGAATACGTCTAGCTCGACGTTTTCAGCCAGGCGGCATATTGTTCATTATGATCTTTAACATCCATGTAAATCCAAACCATTCGATCAACAAACCAAGCCTTGGTCACCATTAACCACGCCGTGGTAAAAATCGCCCAATCGAACCGCAGATCAATCAGAGCGTAACCCCAAACCGGAACGGCCACCAGCTGTAATATCAACAGAATACGACAAACGAGTAAATGGTGTTTTGGTATAAGGCTTTCTTTGGCTCGGTTCAAATAAACGCGCTCGCCAAAGGTTGCCATGGATGCCCAGTTGTCTGTTGTTTTAGGCGCTGAAAAAAGTCTTGGATTTAACCAAGTCCACAACAGAACCAGCGCCACAAACAACCAAGCCACGCTGCCTAACCAAGTTCGCGCATAGATGGCGAGTGTCAGTAATGGCAAAACAGTAAAACGCGAATACACACTGATCGGATTGGCATGTCGCATCCAGCTATCGGGATTCATCGCCATCGATTTTTCTGTCAGCTTCAATAAATCCATTATCAGGCTCCAGCGCACTCGCTTTTACTTTGGCAAATGCACATCTAATTGCGGATACGGAATAACAATACCCTGTTCGTCAAATTTTAATTTAACTCGCTCCTGCATGTCCCAATAAAACGGCCAGTAGTCTTCCGTTTTTACCCATGGACGCACCAGCAAATTAACAGAACTATCCGCCAGCTCACCCACCGCGATCACTGGTTCAGGCTCAGCTAAAACACGTTCATCCGCATCGATCAATTGTTGTAATAGCTGTTTGGCTTTTAGCAAATCACTGTCGTAACTGATGCCAAACACCATATCGACTCGGCGCGTTTTGCGCGCCGAAAAGTTGGTAATGACATCACCATAAATAGCACCATTAGGAACAACGACTTCTTTATTGTCGATCGTACGCATGGTGGTTGAAAACATGGTAATTTTTTCAACCACGCCCATCACGCCTCCGGCCTCAACAAAGTCACCAGATTTAAAATGACGAAACAGAATCAACAACACACCAGAAGCAAAGTTTTGCAGCGAGTCCTTTAGCGCCAAGCCGACTGCGATACCGGCAGCACCAATAACGGCGACCATCGACGTAGTATCAACACCCAACTGAGATAAGGCCGCAACAACAAAGAACAACAGCAGCGCGGCGTAAATAATCCCAGAAACAAAATCGATTAGAATCTCTTCAACCTTTGCGCGCTGCATTATTTTTTTAGTCGCCTTTGCTACCAGCCGCGCAACAAACTGGCCGAGCACCAAAATAACGAGCGAGAATACAAACGACAGTGTATTTTGTTGTAACCACTCAACCGCCGTATCGGCGATTCCTTGAAAGATATCTTGCATCAATATGTCCTCATCCTTATATCCTGTAATTTTCGATACCGTAACAGACTAATTAGCCGCTATTTAAAATAGCACGGTGAGCACATTACGCATCGTTATCTTGATTTTCGTTTTGGCTAAAATAAGCTCGCGCCACCGGTCGATATAAAAAGAATATGACCACAACAAAAAACAGCAAGCTTGGCAAAATCATCTGTTTATCGGCCGTGGTCAGCAGACTGACCGCCATAGAAAACGACACCTAGCCAACCAACACAGTGCGACCAATCGCCTTGCCCTGCAACATCCATACGGCGCTAGTAACGGTCACCAATAGACCGACAGCAAGTAACAAAACCTGCAATACAACCGGCACAGGGCTCAATTGCATAAATTCAATGACTTTAGGGTTTCGTAAATTTAAACCCGTTGAAATTCCTGACATGGCACTGGTGATCAACAAAAACCAACAGATGATAGTGATGGATATTGGTCGTTTAGGCATAAAAACTCCCTTGTTTTTAATGGTATGTCATCAAACATGACCATACGGTATTTATTATTTTCTATAAACCATGTTAAAACAGCAGAGTCAGCGGTGCGAGTACTTTAGATTGCCTTCAGCTCAGATTTATAAGCCTTTATGAACCCTTAGCTCAAAGAACCCAGCACGCAATTGACAGTTTAACTTTTCACAGCACAACTCTATCATGGCGACAGCCAACTACTGTAATCACTCTGATCGTTTATTATGCCGAGGTCACATCATGTCAACATTTAATGAATCCAACGAGCAAATCAGCAAAGCTACCGAAGACTATGTTTTACAACAAACCATGCTGCGTATTAAAGACCCTAAGGTGTCGTTAGATTTTTACCAGAACGTACTCGGCATGAAGTTGCTCGGACAATACGATTTCCCTGCTATGGAGTTCACGCTGTACTTTTTAGGTTATGAAGCTGAAGCTCCAGAAGCTGACGGCCCAGAAAAAACGCAATGGGTGTTTCGTCGCCCAGGACTCATTGAGCTGACTCATAATTGGGGTACCGAGAACGACGAAAGCTTTGCTGGCTACCACGACGGTAACTCTGACCCTCGCGGTTTTGGCCATATCGGCATTAGCGTTCCCGATGTTTATGCTGCCAGTGAACGATTCGAAAAATACGGCGTCGAGTTTGTCAAAAAACCCGACGACGGTTCAATGAAAGGCTTGGCTTTTATTAAAGACCCTGATGGTTACTGGATCGAAATATTTTCTGCCAAAGGCATTACCGATATCATCCATTCACAGAGCTAATATCCGGCTCACTCAATGAGCTGATGTTGAATAAAGTGATCAAGCGCTTTGAGTGAGCAGAGTCGATAAAGTTTTTTATCGTTTGACTTCTCTACCAGCTGCTGCCAAAAGGCGTCGTTCCAAAAAGCAGGGCAACGCCTTAAGGTTTTATAACTTTGCAGCGTTCCTTTTAAAACAGAACTGCCTTCTGGCCAACCTTCGGGTTTCTGCCAAAGTGCTTTGAGCAAACGTTTAGTCACCAACCAATAGCTTTGCCAATAGGGCAGGTCGATATAGATTAACGTGTCTGCTGCATGAATCCGTTCATTAAACGCCGACAAAGGCCCCAAGCCATCGATAATCCAGCTCGGCTTCATTAACAAACCTTGATGCGCCGCATCAAATTCTGGCCGAGCTAAAGGCTCGCCGTTTGACTGATACTGCAGCATATCGAGTGCGTAATGTTCAATACTAAGGGCGGCCGCTAATCGTTTTGCTACGGTCGACTTACCGCTACCGGGCTTACCAAATATAGCTATCTTTTTCATCGTTTCTCCTAGTGAGTAAAAACCCAAGAGGCAGAAAAACAAAACCCACCTCGAGGGTGGGTTATACTGCAAACAGACGCGCCCACCATTGCTAAGCAATGGTAATAATTTTGGCGCGGAACTGGATAAATTTATTTTTCATAGTCTGATAATCTGACAGTTAGCCGTCGCTGTCAACTCCCCGTATTTGATTAATCTGTAACAGAAATATCTAAGCTATCTGACCAAGAAGGTGAATTTTTTATATCGATATATACTGAAATGCTCCAGCCGATTTCATTGTACTCTGCTGTAAAGCTACTCATTGCATCTCTAGGAATAGTCAAACTAAAACGGTAACTAAAGTAGTCTTGCTTATCGGGAATAGCCAGCTTGTTACTATAGGCTAATTGCTTTTCAATCAATTCTATAGCCGTATCATAATGTCTAGTTGGCCCTGCATAACCCCCGCCTATAAAGCTTGTCGTTTCTTGTTTTTTAAGTTCAACTATCACTTGCTTTATTTTAATTTTTTTATTTGGTTTTATTTCTATATTAAGATTGACTTGCTCACCTACTGAATAAACACTTTTTGCTAAGCTAACTTTAATGTTGCTAAGTTTGTAAGTCGAAATTTTTCTATTGATCGTAGATACCGCAACAGACAACGCAATAAGACTAAAAATCACGCCTACTATTTCAGTAATAATAAGGCCTGACGACAACCCCAGCCATGCTATAACCCCCAGCATTGCAAAGATCGTCCAGTTGCCTTTTCCTTCAAGGTTGTAACGTTCCTTATCTGAAGAATTCACTTCAACTTCTGTTTTATTATTTTTTGCCAGAGAATAGATATCACTATTATTTGGGTTGTTTTTTAGAATGTAGTAAATTTCTTTCCAATACTTGTTGCCGTCAGCATCAATAGTGAACGCAGTCAAAGTCCAATTAATTTTTAGTATTTCGCCATCGTAACTCAACGGCGGTTGATCGACCGGAAGTTCAAAATCAAACTTATATTCGCCTCTATACAATCGGCCCATATAGATCGGAACTACCCCATGCCGGTCATAATCACGATCTACCTGACCCTTACCCTTTGCAGTCCACATTTTTGCTAGATAGACATTGCTGCACTGAACATCTGAGTTAATTTTAATGTACACACTACCTTTTAAGGTGTCATCTAAACGATACTCCCTTTTAGGATTACTTAGCGTTATGGTAATTTCTGGTGATTGCATCGTTTTAACCCACTCTCTGGTAGCTGTCGTTTAGCGAATACTCGCGACTCATTTCTAGTTTTACAGGTATCTGGCAAGCGAGTTTATCGTTATGACCTATGGCTTGCTATCGTAAAAACATAGCTTGAGAGTAATTGTGAATAAAACTGTGTCATTTGCTATTGTTAACCATGAAAAACGATCACCAGACTATTCACTATCGCTAGACAATTAACAGAGTCGATTGCTATGAAGTTCCAACACAGCTACAAAACCTTAGGCGCGGATTTTTACCAGTCGGCTAAGCCCGTCCAGCCCAGCAAGCCTGAATTATTGCTATGGAATGAGCGACTCGCAGAAGAATTGCAAATAGGCGAATTAACTGCCCAACCAGCGCTTGCCGCTGGTTACTTTTCTGGTGCTGAAATTCCTGCCAGCGCAGAGCCGATTGCATTGGCTTATGCCGGACACCAATTTGGTTATTTTAACCCTCAATTAGGCGATGGCCGAGCGCATCTATTAGGCGAATTAGAACACCGCAGTGGTCAACGATTAGATATACAACTTAAAGGCTCTGGGCCGACATTGTTTTCTCGCCGTGGTGATGGCCGCTGTGCACTAAAACCTGCCTTGCGGGAATTTATAATGAGCGAAGCGATGCATGCTCTAGCGGTACCAACCACTCGCTGTCTAAGTGTGGTCGCCACCGGTGAACCGGTGTTTCGCGACATGCCACAGGCGGGTGCCGTGGTGACGCGTGTCGCTGCCAGTCACATTCGAGTTGGCACGTTTGAATATTTTGCCGCCAAACAGGATAAAGCCTCGCTAGAAAAATTACTCGACTACGCCATTAGTCGTCATTACCCAAGCATCGATATTAACCATTGCAATAAAGCAGCGCTGTTTTTACAGGCGGTGATCGACAAACAAATTCATCTGGTGTGTGAATGGCTGCGCGTTGGCTTTATTCATGGCGTAATGAACACCGATAACTGTGCAATTTCTGGCGAGACAATTGATTATGGCCCCTGTGCCATGCTCGGTCGCTACCAGCCAAATACGGTTTACAGCTCCATTGATAAACAGGGTCGCTATGCCTTTAGCAACCAACCGGCGATCATTCACTGGAACATGGCTCGACTGGCCGAAGCGTTGATGGTGTTAGAGACAGGAGACGACTTCCAAACCATTATCGATCAATTCCAGCAGCGCTTTCAGCAGCGCTATCTGGCAACCTATCGTAAAAAACTCGGCTTAGTTGAGCACACTGCGCAAGATGCTGAATTGATTACCAAATTACTTACGCTAATGCAGCAACACCAATTAGATTACACTCAAAGCTTTATACTATTAGAGCAAGCACTGTCAGGCTCAGCACCGAGTAACGAAATCGCACCATTAAATAATTGGGTCGTAGAATGGAAAGACCGTATTGGCTTTGATCCTGAACGAAAAAAAGCAGCCTCTGAGCTTATGCAACAGACCAATCCACTGATAATCCCGCGCAATCATCATGTTGAAGCGGTGCTGGAGGCGTGCGAACAGGCACAGAGTGGCGAACCGGCGAAAGAGTTTTTAGCTGCGATTAGATCACCATATCAGCCAACCATCACAACACAGAAGTTTCAATCGACTGATCCAGACTACGATCAAAACTATCAGACCTTTTGTGGCACCTAATCATCAAACCAGACCCGCGATATTCTCTTTAATCAAACTTTCGTTACACTCTTCTTTTAAAATATAAGCGTGGACAAAATCATAAGACATGGAGGTTTCTTTTTCGTCCGGGCGAGAGGAGGAGGTTATCATTAGAATGACGCTGGCTTGCAAGTCTTTTTCTTTTCGTATGTCAGAAAAATCTTTTAGGAATTCTAACCCGTCTACCCTTGGCATATTAATATCCAAAAAAATAAGCAACGGCGGATAATCTTCGGGAAACAATAATTTTTGTTGTTCATAGCTTTCAAAAAATTCGAGCGCTTCTTTACCATCGGATTTCTCAAAGACATTAAAATCGAAACCCGCTGACTCTATTTGGCGCTTCAAAATATAACGGTCGACTTCATTATCATCCACAATCAATATAGAGATTTTTTTCATCTTAGGATCCTTTATATTTTGGTATCATGACGTTAAATTCCGTGCCTTGATCACTGCTTATAAAAGAAATAGTTCCCTTCATCATATCGACATGCTTTTTAACAATAGCCAAGCCTAGACCGGAGCCCTGACTAACTTGAGGATGAAAGCGCCGGAATTTTTTAAATAAGAGATGTTGATATTCCTTTGGGATTCCCAGCCCGTTATCTTTCACTGAAATCACCGTACTCTTTCCGCTGTCGGCTATCTCAACACTGACCATCGGCGTCGTTTTATTGTTATCTTTATATTTAATAGCGTTAGCGATTAGGTTTTCTAAAATTTGTTGTAGCCGAATGTATTCACCATAAAAGGTTCCGTCTGCTGGAAACGAAAAGCCAAACTGTACTGATGACGCCTCTATTTGTATCGCCAATTTATTTTGAATAGCAGAAGCTATATCGCTGAAGTCGACATGCATGGCATCGACTTCAGACACATCCGCTTTCGCCAATGTCATCATATCTTCCACTAGCTGAATTAACTGTGTTGTCTGGCTGTCTATTTTTGTCAGATTTACTTGAGCTTCTTGATAATCACCCTGCGCCATATCCATTTCTATAAGCTTAATCAGCTGGCGCGTTGTGGTTAGCGGAGATTTAAGATCATGCGACGCACGATAAGAAAATTGCTCTAGTTCTTCATTCGCTTGTTTCAGTGATGCAGTTCGGCTATCGACTATTTTTTTCAGTAGCGAATTACTTTCTTCGTTCATCGCATCTTGCTCGATGCGCTCAACGGCAACTTTAAGCAACAAACCTAACTCGCCTGAGGTTCTCTGGATGAGATTCTGTACCGTGTCGCCTTTATCGGTTTGACCATCGGCTGACAAAATATTGATAACGCCACGAATAGAGCCTGAAATATTGCGTGAGAGATAACTGATAAACAGAATGTTGCACAGTGAAATAATCACAATCATCGGCAGCATCACTGTGATGATAAAATTAACTGTCTTAGTTATCGGCTTTTCAAAGCGGGTAGAGTTTTCAGTAAATTCATCTACTGCTCGTCTTAGCTGCATGAGCATATCCTGATAGCTCAACTCTTGGTTTTCAAACTGATCCAGAGCCGCTAAAACAACATTGGCATCCGCAACATCCTTTTTACAAATATCTAATGCATAGGACGTATTGATTAAGCTCATAATCAGCTTATCGACGGCATTAACTTGCAAAAGGCATTCGGCAGGCTGACGTTGAACGTCTTTTATCAAGGCACGCAAGTAATCAACATCGACCGCTTCTGTTTCCATCAACTGGCTTACGGCGTTGCTATACTCAACATTATATTTTAAATGTAACGAATTAAGCTGATGAAAGGTGGCGCCTTTGGATAATTGCAAAGCCGCCCATATGGTAATGCTGACTTCAAATACCGTCAGGCTAACAATCACCATCAACTTTCGTGATATGTTCATGTTGCGTGCTCTTTATACAAGATCACAACTAACAATAGACGGTATCTAAGCGCTTTCCATTTATTTTTATTGTTGCCTATTCAGGCATTTAACTTCTGGAATAGGCATCACCTGAGGATCCATTCAAATCTATTTAGGCAAACTAAGCGCCTATAAACGAACAGCTACCAAGGATGCTCGTCACCTTGCCAAGTGAAGAATCGCCCCGTGTCATTCAAGCTAAGTTTTTGCGCCAATGCTAATAGGCCTGTGGCACTTTCTTGCGCTGTAATATCTGCATTTTCACCGCCCATATCGGTTTTAACCCAACCCGGATGCACCACACAAGCAACAACTCCCTTTGCTTTGAGTTCATTAGCAAGCACGGTAACAACCTTATTTACTGCCGCTTTTGAGCTGCGATACGCATACATACCAACACTGTCACGCTGCATAGAACCCATCTGGCTAGAGATGGTGATAATACGAGGATTTTCTGACTGCTCAATCTGGCTCAGCAAGGCACGCGTGACCATTAACGGAGCAATACTATTAATAGCAAAGGCATCCAGCCAAGCACTCGCCTCAATGCCTTCTAGAGATTGGTCATCGGCACCGATGGTGCCAGCGTTATTGATTAAAATATCGATCGTTTGACCCGCTAATTGCGCCGATAACGCCTTAATCGCTGACTGATCGGTGACTTCTAATTCTTTTAACACCAGCTGCTGATTCGTTGCTAGTTCGCTAAGTGCATCGCTCGGCTGATTCCGATAGGTTGCTATAACCTGATAACCCTGCTGTAAAAACTGGCGGGTTAATTCCAGACCAATACCTCTAGAGGCACCTGTAATTAATACGGTTTCCATGCTGCACTCCTTTTCTATAACTGAATTAAAAACGAATTGTTAGCAGCTTAAGTATGCATACAGGAAATGACAATCGAAAGGCTAAGCCAAATTAAAAAAGCCCGTTAATGAACATCATCATTAACGGGCAACGCAGGGATTAGAACATTTAAACTAGCTGGATAGTTTTTTCGCTTGGTTTGCAATGATCGAGAAGTCGAAGACTTTTTTGCTCGGCAACATCAATAGCAACAATGACACAGCAACCGGCGCAAAGCTGGCTAACATAAAGGATTCATATAAAAACTCGGCAGGCTGGCCCGGTTTTGGGAAAAAGTAAAAACCACAGACCAATCCGACAACGATACTCACTATGGCCTGATAACTTTTATAGCGACGATTATAAAAACCAAAAAATACCGGGAAGGCCGCAGCGCAACAAAGTAAATCGGCTAACAGGAATAGGTACAGAATACTTAACCCTTTAGAGGCAACAAACAATGCAATCGCCGACAAAGCAATAACCAACCAACGCGACAGCACGATCAAACGGGATTGCTCGATGTTCGGCAACAAACGTTTAATATCAATAATAAACAAGCTATGAAAACTGCTCACCGAAGAGTCCGCACTGCTCATAATCAACGCCAGGCCAAAGAAGACCAAGCCAACCAATAACGCATAGGGTGCGCCATCAAGCAGCACACTGAACAGTGCCGTTGCACCGGTTCCCGGCAGCGACAAACCAACAAAAGCCAAACCAAATAAACCCAAAGCGACAATAATCGGGAAACCAATTAGACCGCTGAGTAAAAAGCCGCTAGCTAACGCTTTGCTGTCTTTAGCTGCAAACACTCGTTGCCATGTGCCTTGATAAAACAAGCCTGTTAATGCCACCGCTAAAAAGAAGGTAATACCCGCTTTGATACCAGAGCTTTCGAATGGATTAATTAGATGCGCAGCCTTTTGCTGCAAACCTTCGACAACCGGTGCCGCACCGCCAGTCGCATACCAACCTAACACTAAAACAAGTACGATAAACGGCAGGATAATCAACATCTGTAATCGGTCGGTGAAGATCGACACTTTAAGCCCGCCATACAGGGTGTAAAGCAGGGTTGCAACGATCACGATACTGGCTGTCAGCCATAATGGCACTGGCGCAATTAGCGCAACAATTTGAGCAATACCAGTTAAGCCCGCAGCTAAACCGATAAACAAATAAAACAACATAATCGCCAAGACAAACAGGTAAACGCCACGGCCATAACGCGCATAAACAAATTCGGTCAGCGTATGGCCATTAGGCATCAACTGACGAATACGCTTACCCAATGGAATCATCACAAGGCCCGGCACTAATACGCCTAAGGCATAACCAATAACACCACTGATGCCTCCCCAAGTTGCCAGCTCAGCAGGGCCAAATAAAACCCAGGTGCCAAGCGTTGTCGCCAATAATGTGAGCAGCGTTGCGCTACCAGTTTGGCTGTTTCGCGCAATAATAAAATCTTCTAGGTTAGATGGTTGGCGGCGCGCAAATAACAGGCCTGCGAGCGCAAAAAATACTGAAAAAAGACTAAGCCAAATAATGGCACTAAGGTTGGTAAGCATTGGGTTTCCTATTTAATAAAATCAGTTAGTAGCTAATCGATTGCTAATTAAAATTTAATCACGGTTACGAGCGACCTGCTCGCAAACCCATGGACCAAAACTGAGCTTCCAGTTCTGTTGCGGTCGTAAAACGTTGCTGCATCTGTTGCCATCTTGGACTTTGCTCAGGCGCATCACCGACACGACGGGCAATGGCAAGATCTAACAGATGGCCGATATCAACGCAGGCCTGTTGATATTGCTCACCGCTGTAAATATCGATCCAATCTTTATAGGGGTTGCCTGCCACCGCGTAAGGCTTAAGGCGCAAGCCGATTTCACCATAGCCAAAGGCACAGGGCGCCAACGCCAGCACCAAATCTAAAAAGTCGCCTTGCAAGCCAGAGTCGAGCACATAACGGGTGTAGGCGATGGTTTCGAGTTCTTCTTTAGCGTCGTAAATTTCTGCTTCGCTGATACCTTGAGCGGCGCAGGTTTTAACGTGAATCGAAAGTTCATGGTTAATCAACGAGTCGACCGTGGCGGCACAGAGGCGCATCTCTTCTGGGCATTCAGCTTTAACCACACCCAACGCCCAAGCGCGTGAGTAATGCATCAGATAAACGTAATCTTGAATCATGTACTGTAAGAATGATTTTTCTGGCAAGCTGCCGTCGGCTAAACCTGCGACAAAGTCGTGCTCAATATACTGTTGCCATTGCTCACTACAGCCAGCACGTAACAGGGAAAAATGTTTACCGTAATTCGGAATCGTATCTGTCATATGTATCGCCATTAAAAACGTTAAAGGGATTTTTTATTCGTAACTTAGAGATAAATAAAAATTATAAATTTTGGCGCTGAGGACGACAGCGTTCGAGCCACTCATTAACACGCTGCTCGGGGTTTTCATTGAGCGTAATATCAGTCACGGCAGAAACAATATCTGCGCCTGCGTCAAATGCGCCTTGAGCGCGATCGACCGACATGCCGCCAATGGCAACCAATGGAATATCGCCAATTTTTTCACGCCACTCGGTGAGCTTTTCTAAACCCTGTTGATGCCATTTCATTTTTTTTAAAATGGTTGGATAAACCGGGCCCAAGGCAATGTAGTCAGGTTGCAACGCCAACGCTCGGTCTAATTCGGCTTCATCGTGTGTACTGATGCCGAGTTTAATGCCGGCCTTTTTTATTGCGGCAAGATCGGCGCTGTCGAGATCTTCTTGGCCTAAGTGCAGCCACTGACAACCCAGCTCGATGGCGAGCTGCCAATAGTCGTTAATCACCAAATCACATTGATGTTCCTGACAAATTTTTTCAGCCTGAATAATCTGTTCACGCACAACCGACATCGGCTGATCTTTAATTCGCAACTGAACCAATTCAATACCGAGCGGCACTAAACGTTGCAGCCATTCGCTGTTATCAAAAATAGGGTAGAACGCAGCCAATTTTTTCATTTCGATTACCGCCAAATTTCGTGAAAATGATGAACAGGGCCGTGACCTTTACCGACCGTTAATTGATCGGCCTTGGCAATAGCGGTATGCAAATAACGATGAGCGCGCTCAACAGCCTCCGGCAGCGTAACGCCTTTGGCTAACCAAGCAGCAATGCTCGAAGAGTAGGTACAGCCAGTACCGTGCGTGTTTTTTGTGGCAATGCGAGGCGCCTGAAAAAGCTTTGCAGCAAACTCATGACCGAGTAGAAGATCACGGCAAATATCTGCGTCACCATGACCGCCTTTTAGCAACACCGCATCTGCGCCAAGCGCTAACAATGATTGCGCATGCTGTTGCATTTGTTGCTCAGAAATAGCCTGCTGTGCTGGCAAGTTCAACAATACATTGGCTTCAGGAAAGTTGGGGGTAATAAGATTGGCTCGTGGAATGAGCAGGCTTTTCAAGGCGTCGATGGCCTCGTCTTGCAGCAAGGCATCACCAGACTTTGCAATCATCACCGGGTCCAATACCAGATAACCCTGATAATCTTTTAACGCCTCGAATACTGCGGCAACCAGCTCACTAGAAAACAGCATGCCGATCTTAATGGCTTGCACATTGAGATCATCCAGCACGGCTTTAATTTGTGCGCTGACAATATCAATCGGCACCGGATGAACCGCTGTCACCGCCTGAGTATTTTGCGCAGTAATGGCAGTAATAACACTTGCGCCATAGGCACCGTTAGCAGAAAAGGCTTTCAGATCGGCTTGAATTCCGGCACCACCACCGCTGTCAGAACCGGCAATAGTGAGCGCTATGGGCGTTGAATTATTAGGAGAAGAATTTGTCATCTACATCACCAAGTTTTACTAAGCGACATAGGAAAAGAGTGCACGAGAGGATGCATTATTGCTGCATAAAATCGTATCCGTTCCCTACGCCGATACTAATCGGATCAGGTTCACCGGGTTGATGCGAGCATCTCTCAGCCTAACTAATTTTAACGCTAGCTCATTTAAAACTATATTGTTTAAAGGCTAGCTGTTTTAAATTAATTTAGGCACCCCGACGGACTGCTTTGAAAACAGCATAAAAAACTTAATCTGTCTTTACAAGCGATCTTTTTATAATTTTTTTTGTTCTAGCCTTCGTTATCGCGCAATGCCGAGTGCAACTGCTTAACTAAACTGGGCGGCAAATGCGTGATTGTCAGCGTTTCATTATCTGGATCAAACTGAATGGTTTTACCCAAGTTTTCATTACTGAAACTGATAGAAACTTCTTTAGTTTTACCGGTATAACGCTGGAATTTTTTAAGCGCACTTCGGTTAGGAATAAACTCTTTTTTAAGCTCTGGCTGCTCGGTTTCAATAAAGTCTGTTAGGCTTTGCTCTGTCTGACTCGGCACTTGATCTTTGATCACTTCGGCCATTTCATCGGCAACAACAAGCTCACCCAATTTGTCTTGTTCGGCGCAGTATTCCAGTGCTTTTTTTCGATAATTTCCGCCGGCTTCTTGCGGTAAAGACTGGCTATAGGCTTTGACGATTTCTAAAAATCGCTCGGTATCTTCGGCGGTATTTACTGTATCGACAAAGTCGATAAAATTGACCAAACTGCTTTGCAGCGCTCGGTCGCCAAAGCCAAAACTGATGGTTAAGTATTTTTGCTCTTGCTGAGCAAAGGCGGCTAAATCTATACAGCCACCAAAGCCTAATTTAGCAAAATCAATAACGCTACTGGCTTCTATGTCTATCGATTTATTGAGCTTAATGCCGTGCTTGTGTTTAAGCTGGAAAAACCAAAGCAATCTATCCTGTTCGGTCTCTTCTTCGGCAAAAAACCAATAGCCTTCGGTTTCTTGCTCGTCCTGTTCAATCGCCATTCTTAGCTGTTTTAACCACTGAACGGTCAATTCGGCAAAGCTCAAATCTTGCGATGACCACTGCTCAAGCAGGGTTTTTACCGTGCCATTGGCGTTATCGAACTGGCCATACTGTTTGCTCGCACGGTTAAAAAAAGCACTCTTAATTTGTGCCAGCAGCGTATTGAGCGAATCATCAAGCGGGTATAAATCTGGACGGAGAGTCAGTGTTGACTCAGAAGCGCAGACCAATTGGTGCGCAATTGCGTGTTTAATAGACATAACGACCTAAACAAAAATAACCAGCCGCTATTCTAGCGAATCCTGATGCAATCTGTCAGCGTTACCAGCTTGCGTCAGCCTGTAATCGTGACGGCTAACGCAAGCTGTGTGCTCACTCTTTAAGTATTAAGCTAAACGAGGCTACTGATGAGCAGGCTTAACCATTAACCGCCAGCCAATAACTCGGTATTACCACCAGAGGCGGTGGTATCGATACAAACATGGCGTTCATAAGCAACATGGGCAATATCTGGCTGGCCAATAATCAACGGTCGCAGTGCGCCTTGCATTGCTGCCAAGGCTTTTTCCAGTTGCTGTGCTTGTGTCGCGTCGCCCCACCAAATCACGGCAGAAAAACCTGCAAGTTTTTGCAACTGTTCACTGTAGATTAAACCCGCACAGACCACCGCCTTACCACCGCATTGACGAACCTGCTGCGCCTGTTGCTCTGCCAACTCCACACTTGGTCCAAGACATAGCACCGCAGGCTTGGCAACAAAACTTAGACAGTTTGATTCCCCCGTCGGCCCCGGTAATGTCATTGGTGTGATAAAGGTTTCGGCAGTTGCCTGATCTATTTTTTGCTGCAATTCTGCCAACGCTTCTGTACTTTGCGCTGTCTTTTTAGGTAATTCAGTTGCCGCTGTTTCTGCAACCGCATTACGATAAAAACGCTTGAGGTAATTTGGTCCACCCGCTTTAGGGCCGGTACCAGACAAGCCATGACCACCAAAAGGCTGGCTTCCGACAATCGCGCCAATCTGATTGCGATTAACATAGATATTGCCAGCCTCAATGTGTTCACTTAACCACTGCACTCGATTATCGATACGCGTTTGCACGCCAAAGGTTAAGCCATAACCAGTCGCGTTGATGTCATCGACAACCTGCGCTAACTGGTGATTTTTAAAGCTAGCAATATGCAAGACAGGGCCAAAAATTTCTTTTTCTATGTCGCTAATAGAGTCCACTCGAATCACCGCTGGGCCAATAAAGGTTCCCTGATCCGAGCTTGGCATCAACTTAAGCAAACGCCCTTGTTGCTCTGCTTTGTCAACAGCGCTTTCTATGTTAGCCAGTGCTTCTGCATCGATAACTGGGCCAATATCGGTACTCAACTGCCACGGGTCACCCAGTGTTAACTCCGCCATGGCTCCGAACAACATTTCGGTAAACTCATCGAGAATATCTGCTTGTACATACAGGCAACGTAATGCCGAACAGCGCTGACCCGCCGATTGAAAGGCGCTTTCAATCACGGCGCTGACAGCCTGTTCTAACAGAGCAGTACTGTCAACGATCATCGCATTTAAGCCACCGGTTTCAGCAATTAATGGCGCGCCAGGTGATAGATTTTCGGCCATATTACGACGAATACTTTGAGCCGTTTCGGTCGAGCCAGTAAAGGTTACACCCTGTACTTTTGGCTGCGCCGTTAGCATGGCACCAACGTCACCGCCGCCAATTAATAGCTGCATACTCGCCACAGGCACGCCAGCTTCATGCATTAGTTGCACCGCGCGATAAGCAATTAGCGGGGCTTGCTCAGCAGGCTTTGCTAGCACCGCATTACCGGCCGCCAATGCCGCAGAAATTTGCCCGGTAAAAATAGCCAACGGAAAATTCCACGGTGAAATACAAACAAAATGACCAACCGCTTCGGCCTGAATAGCATTGGCTGCGTAATAACGTAAAAAATCGACCGCTTCACGTACTTCTGCTACGGCATCGGGCAGGGTTTTACCGGCTTCACGGCACAGCAAAGCAAACAACTCACCAAAGTTTTGCTCATAAAGATCCGCCACTCTGTTAAGAATTTTTGCTCGCTCAGTAACCTCAGCCGACCAGGGTTGTGCGCTATTCACGGCGACCTCAACATCGGCTTGATTAGCAAAAACAGCTTGCCCCAAAACATCATCAGCATTGGCTGGGTTGGTTAACTTAACGACCGCCGTGCTAGTGGTTTTTTTATCGGCTAACAGAGGTTCCGCTTGCCACTGGGCTTGATGGAACGGCGACCGGGCCTCTTCTATCGCCTCTAACGTCGGCAGATGCGTTAAATCCCAACCCTTGGAGTTAGGTCGTTGTGGTGAAAACAACTCACTACCTACCGCCAAATTATTAAACTGGCTATCGCCGATCAGTCGAGTAAAAGGATCGGCGGCAACCACTTCTGGCTTTACATTTTCATCGGCCATTTGGTTTACGAATGAACTGTTAGCGCCATTTTCTAATAATCGACGCACTAAATAAGCCAGTAAATCTTTATGAGCTCCGACCGGCGCATAAATCCGGCAATGCACCTCTTCTTGTGCTTTGACGACATTAAACAGCTGTTCGCCCATGCCATGTAAACGCTGAAATTCATAAGCGTTATTGTCTTCAGCTAAATGCAAAATCGTGGCAACGGTATGGGCATTGTGCGTTGCAAACTGAGGGTAAAATCGATCGGTCATGCTCAGCAAGCGTTTGGCATTGGCTATATAGGAAACGTCACTGGCGGCTTTAGATGTAAACACAGGAAAGTCAGTCATGCCTTTTACTTGCGCCAGCTTAACTTCGGCATCCCAATAGGCTCCCTTCACCAAACGTACAGATATGTGTCGATCTAACTGAGTCACCAGTTGGTAAAGGGTATCGATTACAACTCCAGCACGCTGACTATAGGTTTGCACCACCACACCAAAGCCATCCCAATCGGCCAGTTCAGGATTGGCTAACACCTGCTCGAACACCTCTAATGACAGAAATAATCGATCTGCTTCTTCAGCGTCTACCGTGAGCCCAATACCTGCTTCTTTAGCCAGTAACGCTAACGAGGTTAATCGAGGCACCAGTTCGTTTAACACTCTTGTTCGTTGAGCGACTTCGTAACGGGGGAATAATGCCGATAACTTTAGCGATATTGCTGGATTCTCTCGAGTTGATGCAGCCGTACATTCTGAGCTAACAGCACGAATGGCTTCAACGTAAGCTTGCAAGTGGCGCTGTGCATCCGTTTCAGTTTTCGCCGCTTCGCCTAGCATGTCGTAAGAATAGCTGTAGCCCTTTTTCTCCAGCTTGCTGGCTCGTTTAATGGCCGACTCAATGGTTTGCCCCAGCACAAATTGACGACCCATTTCTTTCATCGCCAAGTTAACCGCAGAACGAATAACCGGCTCGCCTAAGCGCTTTATCGCATGGCGAATATGGCCTACAACACCCGGTTGGTAATCATTTAAAACCTTAGCTGTTAGTAATAAGCCCCACGTTGAGGCATTCACCAATGAAGACGATGACTGACCTAAATGACTGGACCAATTGCTAGGCACAATTTTATCTTCAATGAGTGCATCCATAGTTTTAGCATCTGGCACTCGCAACAGCGCTTCGGCTAAACACATCAGAGCAACGCCCTCATCAGTCGATAGCCCGTATTCTGCTAAAAAAACATCCATTAAAGCGGGTGATTTTTGCTGACGAATTTCTTCAACTAGCGCAGCACCGCGAGCACTAATTGCCTGTCGAGCCTGTTCAGACAAGCCAACTAACGTTATTAATTCATCAAGGCTTTTCTGTTCATTTGCATATGTCGAGCTATCCAATGGATAAAACAAACTGGTTGAGTTCATTGCCATATTCCTTCCGCTAAGTGGTACACAGTTTAGGGGAATTGAGATAGTCTATTTCACTACATAAATAACAAATACGATCCATATGAACCAAAAACCAGACAAAACAAACTCTAATGAGCCATCAAATCTTGATTTTCATGACGAAAAGATTCTAAAGGTACTGTCGAGTGATGGCCGCATTAGTATTAGCGAATTAGCGCGGCGCATTAATCTTTCTAAAACGCCGACGCAAGCACGAGTAAAGCGGTTAGAAGCCGAAGGCTTTATATTGGGTTATCGCGCCATGCTAAACCCCATTCGTATGGGGCTCGACCACGTTGCCTTTGTCGAAGTCACTCTAAACGATACTCGCGAGGCCGCGCTGACCAAGTTTAATAACGAAGCCGCTAAAATCGGTGAAATAGAACAGTGCCACATGATTGCTGGCAACTTCGATTATCTGCTCAAGGTACGCACCCAAAGCATGCGTGCTTATCGGCAAGTGCTCGGCGAAAAAATATCGGCATTGCCATACGTTGCCAACACCAAAACCTTTGTCGCCATGCAATCAGTCAAAGAGGTTTAGAGCTGTCTTTATTGGTGAATGGTGAATGGTGAATGGTGAATGGTGAATGGTGAATGGTGAATGGTGAATGGTGAATGGTGAATGGTGAATGGTGAATGGTGAATGGTGAATAAAGAGTATTGAATAGAATGTGTTTAATAGAAAAATATTCACCTTGAAAAGAGCATTAGCCTGCATCGCTCAGAGTATCTTTAGCGCTCTTAAAGGCTCGGCTTACATGCACCAAGCTGGTGAGTTTTATTAGTGGTTTAATCAATAGCTGCGCGCTACCAAGAATAAATAGCCAGGTACCGTTTTCAACAAGAGTGCTGGATAAAAACATCACACTGCCAACCAGAAACCAAATGGCTATCAAAAGATCATTGAAAGCATTAAAGGCTTCGTAACGGCGCTGAATAACAATGTGTCGCTGGCCTAAGTCGAGAACCAGATCGTTAGAGTTAGTCTTCATACTCGCTATTCCGCTTAAGTAAATGCACAGGGAAACAAATATCAGATAGCCGGTCAATGGCCGAGCTAATTAGTTCGCACGATCAGCATAAAAATCAGTCGCTGACATCCGGCAAAGCCTTGGCGTACAGCACGCCAAGTAACGCGATCACGGCAAATAACAACACCAGGCTTGCCATACTGATCCAGTGAGTTAACAGGCCGAACAAGCTCATCAGCAACAGCATAAAGCCAATGACTGTATTACTAACCGCTACATAACTGGTGCGTTTATCGCCTTCGGCAATATCAACCAAATAGGTTTTGCGACCAACACGTACACCGTCGTGTGCAATGCAGACCAAAAAATACAGTACCGCCAACAGCCAAGGAAAAAGCGTCGACGTCGATAACCAATGATCGCATAAAAATAAAACAACGCCGATCATGGCACTGAAGCAAGCGCCAATAATCATCACCGAACGGCTTGATCGATCTGACATTCGGCCCCAGATTGGTCCAGAAATAAAAGACGCCAAACCACTGGCAAACATAAAGGTCGCCAAGATAGAAAGTGAGCCCTGTGTGTTTTGTTGCGCCAGAATAAGATAGTAGGGCGCACTTAACGCGGTTGATAAAAACAGCGTCCTCGTAATCACAAAACGGCGAAAGGCGGCATCGGTTTTTAACAACGACAACTGCTTAAAGGCTTCAAGTAAGCCGCTGCGACCACCATCGACTTCGCCGCCGTACTCTTTAATTCGAGCATAAATAAGCGCCGCCACAAGCCAAACAGCACCTGCTATAAAAAGGCTCACAGCATAAAATGCAGCACCTGCTTGCCAGTTTAAGTAGCTTGATAATGCCAACAGCAAAGCCAAACCAATGGTGACAAAACCGGCAGCCGTAGAAGACCAGCCGTTAGCTTGACCGCGCTGATTTTTAGGGACCGTTTTACCTAAAACATCTTTTGAAGCAACCGAGTTTAGGCCACGCGATAAGCTGAATAACGTCAGTACGATAATCAACAACCAACCGGCGGTAGCGCCAGTAAAGTTCATCGCAATAAAGCCAATCGCCATAACGCAAATAGCTTGCAACACAGCGCCAACCACCCAAACCCATTTGCGTACCGGAAAGCGACGAATATAGTGTGCAATGCTGAGCTGCGGCACCAAGGAACCGGCTTCACGAATCGGCACCAGCCAACCGACTAAAAACAACGGCGCACCGACGCTGTTCATCAACCAAGGCAATGTCACCTTTGGGTTAATTAACGCATCACCGACCTTAGTTAAAAACTGTGCGTAAATGATGCGCATAAAATTACCCGGCACTACCTTGCAGGCAGCATCGGGAATCGCCTTGCAGGCCCTCGCATCTTCATCGTTAATGAGTTTTTCGTAAATGCTGTAATGAGGGTCTGACTGCATAACTGTTTAATTTTCTCTGGATTAGAAGCGATTAATAAAACAATTGGCTTTTAAGCTTTGGCTTGCTTCCAAGCGACTTTACTCAAACCATAGATGGCGTGATCGACAACACGGCCATTAAGATTCTCGGCTCGGCTAATAATACCTTCTAGTGTAAAGCCTAAGCGCTCGGCAACATTGCGGCTGGGTTGGTTTTTTTCGGCTGCAGAGATTTGCACTTTTTCCATCTCGTACTTGGTAAATGCCAGCTCAATTAGTTTAGCAACACAGCGAGTCACAATACCCTTACCTTGGTAGGCAGCGCTCAGCCAATAGCCGATTTCCACACGTTTTAATTGCTGGTCAATTTTATTAAAACTGATATTTCCAACCACCTGATCCTGAAAAATCATCGCGCAAACTAATGACTTACCGTCGGCATAGTCATGCAATGAACTTTGAATAAAGCGCTCAAAAAATTGTTCATCGTGCGCGTGCGGCGGCCAGGCTAACCACTCACTTAAATAGGCTCGCTCTGTGGCTGCAATTTGAAAATATCGGGCAGCCATGCTTTTCTCAACAAGCGAAAGTTTTAGCTGCGGGTCTATGTCTAGTGTGAACATTACGATCCTCTTGAACAGTTGATCCTTACATAGCTGGTCTAGTGGACGAGCTAATCCACTAACTCAATATCTAAAGACTCCAGTAACGCTAAGGCTTCAAATCGAGTAAATTTAGCGTTTGTTAATTTATTTTCCATAAGGTCGATCGAAAAATTACTCGACTCAGTAAAATCAACGGCTTCTAAGTCGGTATGCATAAATAAGCTATTAGTAAAATCACAATAATTCATTGATGCGTTTTTTAGCTTAGCCTCTCTAAAGTCGACCTCATGCAGTTTGCATTCTTCAAGCTTTAACTCATGCAACGTTAAACCAAAAAAAGAAGAGTCATTCATAATGCAACGATTAAAACTTAACTCTGCATCCACCTGAAAAGATGGCCAAGAAGCACGAGTCCAATCAACGCCCACCAGTTTGCAATCTGTAAACGTTAGATCGTAAAAACGTGAATTTTTAACTTTCATCAAACTGAGATTGCATTGATTAAAGGTGCAGCTTAAAAATTTGCAGCGATCAAAAATAGCGTCAGAGAAATCACAGTTATTAAATTCACAGCTTTCGAACTCAGTCCCTATAAGCTCTATAGCCTGTAACGTCTCATGACTAAAGGTAGTATCAAAATACTGTTCAGAACTATCGAAAACATTCATTAATATCAGCCTATTATTTTAGAACAACTATTCAGCCACGAACGATTGCTCGGCTTTTTCAAAACAATTTTGAATGGCTTTTTTCGATGGAATAGCGCCTGCTGGTGCATGCACTTGCATTTTTTCACAATCAATAATGACCGGAACCGAGCTACTGGCTTTTAGAATTTTTTTCATCTTTAGGCTTTTTAATACCGCTATATCATCAGCGCTTGGTGATGCATCGAATATGAAATACATATAGTGAATAGCCGCTTTAGTACCAGATAAGGCAGATTTTTTTAACGGTATGAGCTTTTCAAAATAGGCAGCGCTGTTATCTTTCGCTTGCGCCACCGTAATTTTATTCATGTCGAAAACGGATACCGATAAGAACGTATTGACGTATTTTTTTACCGCAACAAACGCCAATCCTGATTGCTCTGGCTCGTCCTCTTGGTTTAATACTAACGGGTCGATCTCTGCAAAACCTTGACTATTAACGACGATATCTTTGAGCCGTTCGCGTACTGTTGGCAAAGCACTAAAATAAGAAATTTGCTTTTTACGCTTCATCGCCGCGCTATAAATTAAAAAACCAATCACGGCAATAAATAACAACTTACCACCAAGGCGATTCCAAAAACTAAGGTACGGCTTTTCTGGCAATGTTTCTCCGGCGGCATAAACGATGAGTTTTATATCCTCATTAGGAATGTCTATATAGCTGCCTTCGTCTTGCAACATACCAACCAGCCTGCCGTCATAATTAAAAACCGGCACAAACAAAATCGATACCGATTTATAGAGATAGCCGATATCGACGTAATCACCATTTGCGGCTTGGAAGCGCTCGTCATCGGGAAGTTCGAGTACCTTAACGATGTCTTCACCGCCATACGAAAATAATATGGCATGCGCATAACTTGGACTCATGGCAAGCATAAACAACAAAGCTAAAATAGATTTTTTCATGGTTGACCTTTTATTAATAAAGCAGCATGAATCTCTTATCAGGCAAATAGATAAAGGCCTCAAGGTATAGGTTTTTTAAGGCTAGCGATCATGGCTAATCGTTAAATTTTTTAAAAAGATTAGGTTGCAGCCAATATACAGCAAGCGATTCGCTTAATCGACACTCTGAATATTGGCTAACAAACGGATGGCGCGTTAAAACAAACAGCAGCTGGGCGCTGCTTATTCGAGGCTCTAACGGTTTAGCGGTATGCAGGGAGCTTCTAGACACTGATTCACTTCGATCGTGATATGAGAGAGCCGATCAAACTCGGCCAGCAACGCCTGATAATGCTCAATAGGTTGCGGGTAGTGCGTCACTAACGAAAGGATTGCCGCGTGATGATCAGAACTTATTTTCCAGACATGCAAATCAACCACTCGGTTATCGGCATCCTGTTCTATTTTGGCTTTCACCGCCTGCAAGTATTTAGGTTCGATACTGGCATCGAGCAAAATAGGCGCCGTCTGCTTGAGCAAACCATACGACCAGCGGGTAATAATAATAGCCCCGACGACACCCATAACAGGGTCTAGCCAATTCCAAGCAAAATACTTTGCCGCCAATAACGCGACGATTGCCAGCAGCGAAGTCATGGCATCGGCCAATACATGCATATAGGCAGCTTGTAAATTGTGGTCACGAGAATGAGATGGCTGCGCTCGGTGTTCGTGGTGTTCGTGGTGTTCGTGGTGTTCGTGGTGTTCGTGGTGTTCGTGGTGTTCGTGGTGATGATGATGGTGGTGATCATCTTTCAGCAAGAACACACTGATCACATTAATCGCTAAGCCAATGCAGGCGACTAAAATAGCTTCGTTAAAGTGGATCACCTGTGGCGCAAACATTCGGTGCATCGATTCGATCATCATCACCAACGCCACAACCGCGAGCGCGATAGCGCTAGCAAAACCACCCAAAACATTAACCTTACCTGTTCCGAGTGCAAAAGCAGGGCTATTGGCATGCTTACGAGCGTAGTGATAAGCAAACAACGTAATCATAAACGCCGCGACATGGGTGCTCATGTGCCAACCATCGGCCAATAACGCCATCGAGCCAAACAGGCTACCGGCGACAATCTCTGCAATCATAGTGACAGCCGTGAACACCAACACATACCAGGTTCGGCGTTCGCCCTGATTATTCTTTAGGCTAAAGTCGTGATTGTGTTGCCAATTGTCCAAGCTATGTACATGCATAAAAAACCTTACTGCGTTATTTGAGAGTAATGTAAATGATAGTCACTACTATGTAGCAAACCGCTCTACGAATACTTTGATCTAACTCAGCCAAGGTTATTTTATACCGACCTAGCTAAGGCGCGTTACGTTGTGATGGATCACGGGTAAAGGCTTTTAGCTGTTGATGAGGGTCGACCTGCGCTTTAAATTGACGTGCAGCCTCGGCCCACCAAACAAGTTGATTAAAGCTGCGAGAAAAGTAGTCGAACCAGGCTTTAGCATCTTCACCTTCTTGCCATTGCCCATTTTCGTTCAGCACCTGCTGGGCACTCGGCACATGCGTCATGGCAGAAACCGGTAAGCATCCTAGCTCCGATAAAAAAGTACGCATGCCCAGCGCGGCTCTCATACCACCCCATTGTCCGGCAGAATAAGTAACGATAGCGCTGGGTTTATAGGAAAACAGCGAGCTACCAAAATGGTTGAGTAGATTCGACAGTGCCGGGCTCATTGAATGGTTGTATTCTGGACTGATCATGACGTAGCCGTCTGCCGATTCAATTGTCTGCGCCAATTCTGCCAACGGTGTTGGTGCTTGCGATTTTGCATACGCAAAGTGCGGCTTAAAAATTGGTTCCATTGGGTAGTCGAGCGCATCGACGACAACAATTTCATGCTCACTGAAACGCTCAGCAAAACAATTTAAACAGGCTTTAAGCACTCGCGTACCTAAACGAGCAGGTTTAGGCGGTGTGCTATCGCGTACGGTACCTAAAAATACAACCAGTTTCATGATGACTCCTTTTCGCCAAAATAGATTTGTAACAACTTTTTAAAAACTGACCGCGGTTTGCTTAATGACCGATCGCCTTCGAAAAAACATTCATAACGACGACACCACTGATAATCAACGCAATGCCCAACAGTGCTGCCCAATCAAGTTTTTGGCCAAAGATCATGGCGCCCATGAGCGTGATAAGCACCACACCCAAACCTGACCAAATGGCATAAGCAACGCCAATAGGAATGGTTTTAAGCACTAACGATAAAAAATAAAAGGTGATGGCATAACCGACTATCACGAGCATGCTCGGCAGTGGTTTAGAGAATTGTTCCGATGCTTTTAAGGCACCCGTGGCGATAACCTCTGCAACAATAGCAATGGCCAAATAAAGATACCCCATCTGAACTCCTTAACGATTTCAACAACGGTCGGCTCATGCTAGCAAGCTTTTAGGCAGCACTAAATAGCCATGCTATTGGCTAAAGCTAAGACTATCTCTTTTGCCTGTATGACAATCGCCAAACAGTTCCATTTCGATAGTCTCACTGCCCGCAGACTGCTGAAAATAAAGCGTTAAACCAGAGACCTTATCTTCTCTAGCCGAGGCAGGATCGTGGAATAACCAAACCTCTTGCCAGCGTGTCTGAAAGTGATTAACGATGCGTGCTTCAATAAACTCTTGTTCACCATAACCACATAGTTGATTGATCACAAGGAAGGCAACCTCATGTTGATACTCCTCGCTCATGGCTGTTTCACCCGGCTTTCCCGCCCAGTCTTGAACGTAAACAACCGACTGACTATTTGATTGAGAATGATCAACCACTAAGCGCAGCGGCGATTTTTTTTCGGCTTGCACTTTATTCCAAGAACGTTGCATAGATTCACTGGAGGTTGTGGCACAGCCAATGAGAAACATCAAACTGATGAATGCGCCACTGTACTGTAACCACCTTTTGGTCTTCACGTTTTACTCCTAAAAATTTTGCGCACGTTTATTGTTCTGCGCAAATCTATTGGGTTCAGTAGAGATATTGTGCGCATAGCTTGTTTTACAAGCTGAAGTTAAAGATTAGCTAAGCTAAAACTGAAAACATTCGGTAAACCTGCAAAGGAGGTTAGAGGTTAGAGGTTAGAGGTTAGAGGTTAGAGGTTAGAGGTTAGAGAAATTTTAGTTTAGTAATAAAAGCAACGAGCTTATTCGTCGTTACTTTTTAGGGTAAACCATTTTAAAACGCTCAAGCACTAATAGCATTTCTGGTGTCGGTTCTATATTAAGTTTCTGGCACTCTTGAGCAAAAAAATCCCAATGCGATTCTCGCCAATGGCTCAAGGTTTTATCGCCTTCACCTTCTTGCTCGGCAAATTCCGCCGTAACATCCTGATAACAACAATGGCTAACCTGTGTCGTTTCGATAATACACACCGGTTCACCACTGTAGTTAGTCACCACCTGTAAATGGCCGACTCTCGGCATCTGTTCACCTTCATGGCTGTACCAATAATCCAAACTACAGGTGGCGGTTTTTTCTCCGCGCAAAACTAATTCTGCGCAGAGATCCGCATTGTATTTATCGGCACAAAAATAATCGCTGCTAAAAGACGAATAACGCTGAGCTTGCTCTGCACTTAAACTCGATAAGTATTGCTGCAAAAATTCTTGACTTGTTTTATTCATAAATCGATTAGCCCAATTAATTTAATCAGCCTGTAAAATTTGTTCCATCACCCAACTGGTATGCAATGCCGTTTGTCCGGTAGAGGGATGAACCGGCTCGCCACTGCTGAGTTGCTGGCGCATATTTTCAACATGATAGCGCTGGATGTTTTCTGGGTTTTCTATGTTGAACGACTGTGTCTGATCGCCAGTATAAATATAGATCGGTTGCTCTTCGAATATTGAAAATCGAATCTCACCGAGACTGCCTAGCACGACCACTTCATCTTTGTGTTTAAAAGCACCAAAGTTCCAATAGCCTGTACCAGTAATACCATTTTTGTGATGCCAACAGGCACTGACAGCATCAAACGCGCTGTACAAAGCCTGCTGATTAACGCCAACGCCTGAAACTTTTTCATAGTTACCAAACAGGTATGCAAACAAATCCAAACCATGACTGGCGAGATCATCAAAATAGCCGCCCAGAGCAACCTGCTTATCGGTTCGCCAGTTGTATTCCTTAGACTCATCGAGTGCGCTGGTCGGGCTATGGAATTGCCAACTGACGTGACGTACGCTGCCAATGTCACCGTTATCAATGCACTGCTTAACCTGCTGAAAGCGCGGTAATGATCTGCGGTAATAGGCTACAAATAGCGGTAACTTGGCTGCCTCAAAGGCTGCAACAATTGCTTCGCTATCACTTAAGCTGGGCGCTAATGGCTTTTCAATGCAAGCAATTTTATTCGCTTTAGCCACCTTAAGCGCGTATTCCATATGGCTGTCTGGCGGCGTAGCGATATAGACCGCATCGACCTCATCATCATCGATTAACGCCTGTGCGTCGGTATAGTATTTTTTAATGCCATGGCGTTGAGCGTAATCCTGTACCAGCTCTGCATTTCGACGCATCACGGCAACCACTTCGAAGCCATCGGTTTTTTGATAAGCTGGGCCGCTCTTTACTTCGGTAACCGCGCCACAGCCAATAATGCCCCAACGAATATTTTTGTTTTTATTCATATCAGCTCCAAACTCAAGGGGATTGATGTTCAAGCCGTTGGCCTTTTGATGACCGATACAAACGAGATCGGTCGTAATAAACCGCCGACTGGTTAAGTCGGGTTAGTGTAATGCACCTGCACTTTTTCGCCTATCCCCCAAGCGTGCTTTACTTTGTATTCAGAACCGTCGAGTACATGCATGACATTAAGCTCAGAATCAGAGCTCCAATAAAGATTAATGGCGTATTCTTCTGGAGAGCCCGGCGCTATAAAGATGTTTCCGGCGGAATTTTTTAACGAATGATGCGAACGCACCACAGATATTTGGGTATTTAAGCCGGTCGTTGCGCCACAGTCGCGCTGAAACACAACCGCCTTGTATTGGCTGTCAGGCGAAACAGCAACGGCATAAACCTGGTTAGAACAGAGCCCGCTGGTTAGACGGAACAGCAAAACCAGCAATAACACAGGCACGACAATAATCGCCAAACCGACAGAATAAAGCACTAGGGTTAATTTTTTCATCTGTACAACAAACTCAGTCAAAAATCAAATAGTACACTGTTCAATATTAAAATTAAGCTATCACTAACAGATATTTTTACTTACCAGCTATGACTCCAAACACAGACAAAGCAGCCTAATTAGGAACGATCTCTCGGGTGATTAACGCCATCGTAAGTGGGTATCTGTGCAATTTTTAAAGGGTTAATGCCATCCAGACAGGCAACGTTAAAACCATATTGATGCGGGTTGGAGCGCCGTTGATGATGGGTATAAATGCCGCATTCACTGCAAAAATAATGTTTCGCTTCCATCGTATTAAACTGATACAGCTTTAGTTTATCTTGGCCTTTTATAATTTTTATACCGGCCAATTCAACCGAAGCGGCAATGGCGCCTCGACGACGACATAAAGAGCAATCGCAACGGCGTACATCGACCAACCCTTCGGGTAAATCGAGTAACATCTCTACCGCGCCACAATGGCAAACCAAGCGATGCTGCGGGTTAATTTTTACACCATCAACCGAACTTAGATTTATCGGCATAACGCCTCCTATTTAAACGAACAGGATTTTAGTTGCCACACTCAGGCAGTAAAGCTGAACCAAACGTAAAGGCCGTAACCAGCCAACAGAGCAAGTCCTTCCCATCGCATTAAACGACGGCCGGTATACAAGAACATTAATAACAGCAGCGCTGTCGCTAACAGAATCCATTGATCAAACAGCAACACTCGAGCTGGAATAGGCAATGGCTGTAGCAGCGCAGACACACCCAAAATACCCAGCAGGTTAACAATATTACTGCCTAAAATATTACCTACTGCAACATCGGCGTGACGGCGAATCGCAGCGATCACCGATATCGATAACTCAGGCAGCGAAGTGCCAACCGCCACCAACGTCAGGCCAATTACCGCATCAGGTACCGAAAAATGACGAGCGAGACCGGTCACCCCAATAAGGAACAACTGCGAACCAAATACCAGCATCAAAAGCCCAAAACCGACGGCTAAAGTCATGACAATGATTGACTTCGGCTTCGATGTCAGCGCTTGCGCTTCGGCCTCGTGTACCACACCTGAAGGCGCAGCTTGGTAGCGCTCCGTCCAATAAGCCCAAACTAAATACAGCAACAACAGCGAAACCAAGATAAGGCCATCGAATCGAGAAACGCTGTGGTTAGCAGCCAACAGTAAAAACAACAGACTGGCGGCAACAACGGTGATTGCATCGCGCTTAAGAGCCAACGGTCGCACCGCAAGCGGCGTAATAACTGCGCACAACCCCAAGATAAGCAACACATTTCCAATGTTACTGCCCACCACATTGCCAATGGCGATATCAGGCTGACCATCTAATGCGGCATTAACAGAGACCACCAATTCTGGTGCGGAAGTACCAAAGCCTACAATAACTAGACCACTCAACAGCGGCGAAACACCCAAGCGCTCAGCCGCCGCAAGCGAACCACGAATCAAGGCTTCGCCACCGAAGGTCAGCAGCGCAATGCCAATTAGGAAAAACAGTCCATCAACGATCATATAGCTCATTACCCTTAGCAGCTCAGGTGCCAGTAACAATACAGAATTAACGGCTGTAGTTTTTTACATAAACCCGATAACTCATTCCAATAAGTAAGCAAACAAAAGCAGGTACAAACAACGACTCAAAACCATAAGCGGTATACATCAACGCGCCAGCGGTACCGCCTAAAATAAAACCGACGATAATAAATAGAAACAGCTTAGCTTTACGTCTATCGAGCGCCTGACCGCGAACGGCGGAACCCAACATCAGGCCTAAGTCGGTAAACAATCCTGTCACGTGAGTGGTTCGAATAATGGCACCGCTGTAAGTTGTCGCCATAGCATTTTGCAAACCACAGGCCGCCGAGGCAAAAAAATGGCCATAAAACGAGCCACTCAATAATAACCACGATGATAAAAATAACAGCAGCGCCTCGATAAAAAGCGTCGTATCGTAATGCTTACCCAGCCTCAGGGTTGAGCCATGCAACAAAAACCCTGCCAGCGAAGCGCCCGCCAAGAAAGCTAACATAACTCCGAGCAAATGAAATATTTTTTGCCATGACAAACCTAGCAACTGAGCACCCAATAAAGTTGCCGTGCCAGAAAGGTGAGAAACCGACTGATGCTCAAAGCCGAGCAGTCCGATTGCATTAACACAACCGGCAATTAACGCTAGCGCAAAAGCGCCCAATTCCACCCATTTAGGTAATTGTGAAATCAATGACTCGCACTCCTATACAACGATCGCCATCGTTTAATGGCTCGTTATTGTAGTTTTTTTTATTTGGATGTTTATAGGGCGAAGTCAAATAATCCAGTGAGGATTAAAACCTTAGTAACAAATTAGATTTTACGAGTTAGTAAAAGACACCACTATAAAAGCGGCTTTCACTTGAAGCATCCATCCATCGTGTTTTTATTAAGATAGATGGACGGATGGATGCTATAGCAGGTTAATTTAAGTTCATTAAGTTAATTAATTAAAATTGATACGCTGCCGTAAAGTGGCCATTGGTGTAGCTTTCATCACTGTTACTACCCATGCTTAAACCCATAGAAATAGTTAAGTCGGTCCATGCCTGCATGCTGTAACCCACTCCTGCAAACGGAGTCGTGCTTGTGCCATTTTCTGCACTGTAAGTCAGATTGTTACCACTTAAATTAACACTGATGTCGTCATCGCTAGAATTTAAAGCGCTAACACCTAACGTTAAAGAGAGGTTACTGTTTTCAAATAGTTGATAAACCGTTGCCAGTTGCAGCGTTGTTGTTAACGTTTGTAGATTACGACTATCCACCGTTAAATTTGCTGACGAACCTGTTTCGGTGTAATCACTTAACTGAGCAATGGTGACATCAAGGCTGGCAGAGGGTTGGATCGCCAAAGCATCTGTCACGTCAAAAGACGTGCTGACAGTGACAGAAGGGCTGATATAAAAACTGCCAAAGTCTGACGTTGCCGTCTCTGAACCATTGTTGATGTAACGTTCGTTTTCATTATTAGCAATACCGACTAACAGTGAAGAAGATAGGTTAATCACTTCAAGATTTTTTGTGTAATAACCACCGCCATAAAAACTGCTTGTGGTGTTTTCAAACGACCCTGAACTTTCGGTTAAGGTGTTTACCATGCCAACTAACGTACCAAAGCGATTGCCGTTGGTGTCTTTTTCAAAACCTATAACCAGACCAACATGAGCGGAGTCGTATGCCGATGCTGTGTCGGTTTTTTCATGCGACAAACTGCCACCAAAGAACTGAGACCAAGCTACCGGTTTGCGCTCTTGAATCAACATGCTTGGCGATAGCGTCAGCGCAGCAACTTGCACAGGCGCAAGCGGTTTTGCATCCGCCATCATACGTTGGCGAGTAATGCTGTGAACAGAGGCGGTAGAAGACGCAAGAGTTGTAGAACGAGAAGCTTCGTTGGCGCTGTCGAGTGTGATAATGCTCTCGTCAGCAATAAGTGCAAGACCGCCTATCACATTAATATTTTCGATTGTTTGTGTTGATGCCGCGAGTGTTTGGTTTGAACCATTAGAGTAAATATTAAGCGTGTCATTATCCGTTGTGCCGCCTAAATCAATTCCACCAACAATGACAGAACCTGCTAATAAGTTAACCGTAGTGTCGGTTGTATCAGACCCCAAAATGGCATAACCACCTTCGCCTGTTGATGAAATCGTCCCGCTGTTTGTAATCGTGGTGTTAGATTGATAATCGCTTAAATAAATGCCGTGAGCGTCTTTACCTTCAACGAGTATGTTGCCCGTATTAGATATGATCGTACCATCACCCTCTGATACATAAATACCGCTAGATTGTTCACCCAATGTGGAAAGTGTTCCAGTGTTAGTGATATTAATATTTTGGTCAGAAACATAAATCGCATGAGACGCAGAAGTAAAAGTACTTGAACCTGCTTCTGTTGAGATCGTGCCAGTGTTGGTAATGTCAGCAGAGTAACCATTGACATAAAGACCTTCGGCAGAAGTACTTGAAGTTGTAATGGTTCCTGTATTGGTAAAATCTATGTAGCCACCTGAGAGCCATAATCCATCAGAGTTTCTGTCGTTGGTGGAGATAGAGCCATTGTTAATAATGGTACTGTTGTCACCTGTCACTGCCATTGCATTAGCGCCAAGGTCGGTTGTGAAAATAGAACCGTTGTTGGTTATTGTGGTGTTTGCACCAGTAGATACAAAGGCGAGAGAATTGTAGTAAATAGAGGAAATAGAGCCGTTATTAGTAATAGTGGCATTGTCTCCATCGGAATAAAGACCGTAGGCACTTCCACCAGAAGTCGAGATGTCGCCCGCATTGCTGATATTTGCATTTTCACCTATTGAATAAATACCATAAGCGTCTGCACCTGCCGTTTCTATGGTTCCGCTGTTGGTGATTGTATTGTTATCTCCATCTGCGTTTATACCGTAAGCATCTGCACCATTTGTAGTAATGGTTCCATCGTTAGTGATGACGTTATTACTGCCGTCTGTTGTAATAGCATGAGATAAGCCGCCATTACCTCCTGCACCAAAAGTTGTGATAGTGCCGCTATTGGTTATTTGATTCGAACCACCCGCAACACTTATTCCTTGTTCGCCTTCGTCGTTGGAGATCAGAATACTGCCACTATTAAGTATTGTGTTATTTTCACCTTCTACATAGACACCTACAGAAAACTGCTGGACCATGTCGATACTGCCTGAGTTAATTATAGTATTTTCATCACCAGTGACGTTAAAACTAGCAAAGTAAACGGATAATGCGCCATCATTTGTTAGCGTATTGTTATTACCCGTCGTCTCGATACCGGTATGGTATGACGTGATTGAGCCATAGTTAGTAACGGTGTTTTCATCACCAGTTGTTCTAATCGCCCTACCTTGAAGGCTAGTTGTTCGTATCGAACCGTCTTCCGCCACAGTAATCGAATCATCACCGTCAATGGTATTGCCACCGTTTTCTGTGGTTTCTGCTGTATCAATTGTAAAATCATCAGCGAATGCTGTTAATGAGAGGGCACTACTGGTACCGAGCAATAATGCCAGTGTTGATTTTTTAAACATGGGGGGGGGTTCCTAACTTCGAATCTTATCGCTAAAACGATCATCATTGAGTTTTGCAAACGAGGATCAGCCAAAAGGGTGGTACTCATAAAATATGCACATTATACATTTTATTCGATGAAAGTAGACAGGTCTGTATTATGCTTGTTCCGCAAGATTTTGATTATTTTTTATTTATGTGAACTGGGTAGTGCAGCGCAATTAGGAAGCCGTCTTCATTATGAAAACCACAAGGCCAAATGACCGCTCAATTGGAACGCCTAGATAGCAGGTGAACAAGGGAAGGGACAACCGAAGTGGATGAAAGGTAAGAACCTATTGTGTTTAGTAAACGCAGAACGGCATCAAGCTAAGCCTTATCGACGCTTACCGTGGCATTCACTAATTGAGACAAGACAGCTAGATTTGTTGGCTCAGCAAAAACCTGCTTAAACAATAAAAAGGTGGCAGCATCGTTTTCTTGCAACCATGAAAAGCTTTGCTTTGAACCCAGGTACCAGCGGCCTCGTAATTCAAAATAGATACTTAGCAGCTCGCAAGGCAACCAAGATCTTCTGTAGTTCGACTCTACTGAATTACCCGCAGCTCGCTGCAACATATTGTTTGCCCACTGAATAAGGTGTTCACGAGCATCGTCAGCCATTGGCTCAGGGCCTTGGTCAAAATAAGAAGTCACCTTAGCTAAAAAATCTTGCCCGCGCCCAGTCTTGTCGTAATACAGCTCGCCACCGACAAAGCGTAGGAATTCATTTTTATTTGGAACTGCCTGATCTAAAGAATATAGCCAGCAGTCCAACTTTTTACCTTCGAACAATCGAACATCTTTATCGACTAGCGGAGCGTTACAGAAACAGGCAACATCAATATCACTCTGTTCGCTGTAGTCTCCGCGTACAGTCGAACCATATAAAATAATAAATTCGGGCTGATATTTTTTTGCTAACTGAGCTACAGCTTTTAGTGCGATATCTTTCAGATCAATACCTCGTTTCTATGACAGCACACTTAAATTTCTCTTACAAACATCATAATCAAGATACGTTAAGGTATGGATTAATCATTGATAATTGCATTTCCAATGCTCTCCAAAATTCTTTCTTCTTCATTGGAATTTGGCCACGGGCCTGATGAAAGCCAATCAGGAATAGGTTTCGACTGCGACTTCAACGCTACTAACAAATACACCCTTGCCCACGAGTCAGCAGGGTCAATATTCAACATATCCTCCGCTACTCGTTCAGCAGAGTTAAAATCCTTATTTGCAATATGCACACGTACTGCCTCTGAAAGGTCTCCATAAATACAGGCCATATCAAATTGATCCGTAGGGCAATCTGCATAGCTAAACGAGGAATAAAAAACGATGGCAATAATGATTAACTTATTCATAATAAAAACTAACACTCTTATTAAATAACAACCCCGATTGGCTTTTCCATATTCATCAAATAATCGCCATAATGTAAAACGGCTATTCGTTTTTGTGTTTAATCTACTACAGCTAAACATGTTCGATAATTATCAATACGCTCAATCTAAACCACTATTTCATTTTCCAGCTCAACTAGCTTGTCAAGGATACTGATAAATTTTTCACCAAAGGGGGTAATAACATACTCTACTCTTGGTGGAACTTCGTTATATTCAATTCGCTTAATAATGCCAAACTCTATATTTTTACGTAGGCACTCATTCAGTACTTTTGTCGTTAACCCTTCAACACTTCGTACCATTTCACCAGGCCTGTTGATTTTTTCAGCCAACAATTGATACACCGTTAATGACCACTTACAGCGAAAAACAGCTTCGACAATGCGCTTGCTGCGTTCTGGTGCAGAATTTCTTGAAAATAATTTTTCCTTATAAATCATAAAGATATACCTGTTAGTACCTAGGTTACTAAATAGTACGTACTGTTCGAAATTAAATTGTATTTGTAATCTGGCTCTGCACTTTACATATGACTATTAGGATATTCAAATGAAAAACACAGAGCAATTTATTGCACTTATTATTGGTGGAACAAGTGGCATGGGGCTAGAAAGCGCAAAGCTTTTACTGGGCCGCGGCATCAAAACGGTTATTGTAGGCCGTAATGCTGACAAGCTGAATCAAGCTCAAACCTTACTGGCTGAGTATGGTGAAATAAGCACAATACAGGCTGACCTATACAATGCCGACGATGTTGAGCGTATTGTTCAATTTGCCAATGATAATAACATTCACATTAAATACCTACTTAATTCTGCAGGCTACTTTAAACCGAAGCCATTTATTGAACATGACAATAATGACTACGATATTTATCATGAACTTAACCGCGCAATATTCTTTATATCGCAGGCTGTAGCTAAAAACATGATTGCACACAACAGTGGCTCTATTGTTAACATTGGTTCTATGTGGGCCAAACAAGCCATTAAAGCAACGCCATCTTCTGCTTACTCTATGGCAAAAGCAGGCTTGCATGCACTTACACAACATTTAGCAATGGAATTAGCCGACAGCAACATTCGTGTCAATGCGATTTCACCAGCCTTAGTTAAATCAACTATTTTTGAATCCTTTATTGACCCTAGCGTTATGGATGAAACTCTAGCGACCTTTAACAGTTTCCACCCAATTGGGCGCATTGGCCAACCTGAAGACGTAGCTAAAATAGCCAGTCTTTTATTGAGTGATGATACAAGTTGGGTAACAGGTGCAATATGGGATGTTGATGGCGGCGTAATTGCGGGCAGAAACTAATATAGTGATAGGAAGGGCTTAGGAAACTAAAGGGTTACCCTTCCGACTTCAAAGTCACCCACTTTAACAGTTGAAAAACTGACTTAAAAATTGCTACTGAATAACCATTAGCGATGATTTATAAGAAACGAAAATCTTAAAGTGGGTGGCCTAATAATTACTTTTAATCTGCCAACATGTTGGTAATTGCTTGTAGGTCTAAATAGCGTGTATAGCCAGTTAAGCCATTAATGACATTACGATCGTTCATCAGCTCTTGCATGGCTACTTCACCAACCGAGCCAAAAGCAGTTTCCAGTGAATTAGGGTTTTGCTTTTGAGCAATCTTAAACTCGTCAACACAATCCTCTAGTAATAATCGACTAAGTAAATCACCTACAAATTGATCACTTTCGAGTTTATCGCTGTCAGTTATTTTTGAATAGGGTTTAATTTCAGGATGCTCTGCCATACCAAAATAGATCCACTTCGCTAAAAGCTTTCTTTCCTCGCCGTTTAGAGAATCTAGGAGGCAAGTAGAAAAATCTGCACTATGTGCGTACGTTGTTGAGACTGAAAACACTACAAACATGAGCGTCAAAAATTTATTTTTCATAATATTAATCCTTAATTTATTTACCAAAATTATCGCAGAGTTAACGAAGCGAACTAAGATACCTACCTTAGCACTTACAGTTTCAGTTAATAGCCTTTCATATAAAACCATACACTCCATAATGAAGTTCATTCCTTGCTGAATGAGTCAGGCTATTTCTTTAGATTGGGCGGCCTAGTAACGCCTAAATCAGGTGCGCCGTAGGCGTCACCTGGATTTTTTTGTTAGGCGATTTTAATACCGTCTGTATGAGCTTGCACCCAGATGATTTATTAATAAATCAAGTTTTTCTTCCAGCCTTACATAGAAAGGATCATTGTCATTTTCTTGTATACTCTGAACATTTTGGTTGAGTCTATGTATTTCTTTCCATACTTCATTAATCGTTTCATTTGCTTCAGAAGCATCGGAAGAGGATTGCTCTGCTGAGTGAAAAATATCTTCTAGGTAAATAAATACATCTTTGTTAAGTGTTTGCAACCTGGAAAGCAGCTTGTCTAACTCGCCTTTAACAGTACTATCAATAGATTCAACATTTTTTTCTAATTCTGTTACTGCATTCTTGAATTGAGATAGAAATTTATCACCCTCCTTGTTCATGAAAATAGCTAATAATTCATCGGGGTGAAGAGCTCTTACCCTACCATCTTCTCTAATTTTATACTCACCAGACTTTGTACAGTACGGTTTGTTTTTTCCAGAGGGGATTTCGACTCGAAAAAATGGTTTATTGTTTGTGTTCTCAACAAAAATATTTAAATTTATAGGTGGAATACAATCAGATGCCATATTTTGAATTTGGAGTCTGTCATTGTCTGACGTAGAGCAGCCTTTAATAACTCCTCTCTCTAATCCATCGCTAGTCTTCTCTTCATCAACGCCAACTAAAATTGTTCCACCTGTATTTGAGTTTGCAAACGAAACTAAAACACTAGGCTTGACACCACCTGCATTCCTCTTGAATTCAACGTCTAACCCTTCAGGTTTCTCTAAAACTTCTTTTGCTTTCTTTGATACCGTTTTAAATTCGCGTGACATTGATTGTTACTCTGATTTGCGCCTAACAGTTTAATTTACCGCATGAGCGGCTTTTTATGGTGCAGTATATAAAGGTTTGTTAAATCGACTGAATCCGCAGAATAGCCCTAATATGCTACCTCTTAGGATAGCTTGTCAATTTGCCAATAAGAAAAAGCTGCGCGTGCGCTATATAAAGAAATATAGCCGCTGCACTAGGCCAATAAACACAAAGGCTTGGCGCTGTATTTAGATGCCTTCCTAAATTAGCAGCTTGCGGCTACTCTCTTTTATTGCCGCTTACGCCTGAATATTCGGCTTTCGCTTTGTTTTACCGCGCAACTTTCCCGCTATTCAACAGTCTATGTGCTTTAACTCGCTAGCGAATTTACCGTGGGTGGTTGATCACAGTAAAACCATCACCATTAACGGTGGACTGATAAATTTAGAAAGTAAGGAAACTCATATGAGTAAGATGACGATCGATATCGTTTCGGATGTAATGTGCCCTTGGTGCATTATTGGTTATAAGAACCTTGAAGCGGCGTTAGAAAAACTGCCAAACATTGAAACCGAGCTGCAATGGCAGCCGTTTGAATTGAACCCAAACATGCCGCCCGAAGGCCAGCAGTTGCTTGAGCATGTGATGGAAAAATACGGTTCTACGCCAGAGCAAAGCCAGCAGTCGCGTCAGATGTTAAAACAACGCGGTAAAGAGTGTGGTTTTGAATTTAACACTACCGACGATTCGCGCATTATTAATTCGTTTGATTGCCACCGGCTGTTAGCTTGGGCAAAAGAGCAGGGCCAGCAAACCGAATTAAAATTGGCGCTGTTTAAAGCACACTTTACCGACGGTAAAAAGCTAAACGATGATGAACAGCTATTAGATGTTGCCGCTTCTATTGGTTTAGATCGCGACCGCGCTGCCGAAATTTTAAAAGGCGACGAGTACAAAGAGTTGGTTAAGCAGGAAGAGTCGGCGATGCATCAGTTAGGTATTAACAGTGTGCCGACTTTTATTATTAATCAAAAATACGCCATTAGTGGTGGCCAACCAGTGGATGTGTTTTATCAGTCGTTGCAGCAAATTGCTAACGAAGCCGAACAGGCCTAAGTTTTATTTGCACAGCTTGACTTGCTGACTTGCTGACTTGCTGACTTGCTGACTTGCTGATTCAATAAGATACCGCTGCGGCTGCCACTGTGCAGCCGCATTTTTTTGTTCGCTATCATTGTGCGCAAAAACGAAAAAATTCCATTGCCACCTGATCACCACCGCCAGTGGTGTGTAACTCATTTATCTGTTGCACGTCGCCTTGCGCTAATGGCTGAATTGCCTTTGGCCAAAATTTTTGTGCTGCCAAATTATTTGGCAATACTCGCACTAACCAGTCACCGGGATGTTTTTTTACCGTCTGCGCGAAAGCTTTTTTACCGACGCCTTGGCCGATGTATTTGCGTAATACAAAAAACTGCCCCATGTCCCATTGGCTATTTTTGTAAGGCGAAACACGTACCAAACTAAAACCTGCCAACTGGCCGTTAACATAAATAAGGTAAGGGAAGTGCTGCGGTTTTTGCCAGTATTCACGTACATCTTGCAGCGCCGTTGGTACAACATAGGTGCCTTGCTCACACGGCTGCCAACCCATAAATTGCGACATGTCGTAAACGTAATATTGGAATAGGTTTTCCACCAGCGTGCTGTTTTTTGCTAACACTAGAGTTAGGTTCATCGATTCAAGCCAACCAAGCCGACACGAGCGGAACCAGAATTGGACAAAGCAGTGAGCTTAAAATAGCACTAAGAACCAGCGCAAAGGCACTGTAAGCACCTTGCTGAGCGCCTTCTTCTACTATGCGCGCGGTGCCCAATGCATGGCAGGCCGTGCCCATGGCGATACCTTGCGCTTTAGGGTGATGCACGCGCATGGCACGCAACCACGGCACACCGACAACAGAACCCACTAGGCCCGTCACCATAACAGCAATGGCGGCAATTGAAGGCTGGCCGCCAATTTGGTCGGCGATAAGTACGGCGATTGGCGTAGTAACAGACTTAGGTGAAAGCGAGGCGGCAATTTGTGCGCTGGCACCCACCAGCAATGCCAGTGCCGTTGTTGAAACCACGGCGATGACGACCGAGACAAACACCAACGAAAGTATTTGTGGCAATTCTTTTTTAATACTGTGTAACTGCTGGTAGAGCGGCACACCCAACGCCACTACTGCGGGTTTTAGCAAAAAGGTGAGCACGCTGGCGTATTGGTTGTAGTGCGAGTAATCGATCTGCGCAAACAATAACAATAGGACTAACGCCGTTAACGAAACCAATACTGGGTTTAACAACGGCGTTGGAAATTTTTTATACAGCTGCTGCGCCAATAAAAATAAACCGATGGTGAGCGGCAAGTAGATTAGGTTAATCATTCGCGCGGCCCTCATTATTGAGGTTGGCTTTCATTTGAGCGTTTCCATTCGCGCTGGCTGTATCTAATTCGGGGGCAGCCTCGTTTGGGTGACGACGAAACCACCATTGCGATGCCCAACCACACAACGCCAATAACACCAGTGTGGCAAACACACAGGTGGCAATAATCGCCAACAGGGCGCTGTGCAACACACTCAGGTGATCCACTAGGCCAACGCCCACCGGAATAAACAGTAAAGACATCCAGCGATTAAAAAACAAACTACTGCGTTGCACCCAATGCAGTGGCAACCACTTAAATTGCAACAGTGCGGTCAGCAGCAACATTCCAAGAATAGAACCGGGTAGCGCATGACCAAGCAGGCTACTTAACCATTCACCTAGCCAAACCAAAGCAAACAGCACCGCCAAACCGGTAAGCCACTCAAAGAGTACTTGGCGAATAGTTGCCCAATTGGCATTTTTTAAATCAATAGGTTTCGACATATGCTTTGCGGCCGCTTAGTGCGCGAGATAAGATAAAGCGCAATCTTATTACAACTAGGTGAGCTATGAAAATCTGTCTTTTTAGCGCTAAGCGCTACGACCGTGAAAGTTTCGACAAACGCAACAGCCAACGCAGCGATGCTACGCCTGAAATTCAGCTGGAATTTTTTGAGACTGGGCTCAATCCAAAAACCGCCAGCCTTGCTCAAGGCTTCGATGCCGTCTGCGCATTTGTTAATGACGATCTTGGTCGCGAAACACTCACCGAACTGAACAGTGCTGGCATTAAATTGGTGCTCATGCGTTGCGCTGGTTTTAACAATGTTGATTTACAGGCCGCAGCCGAACTGGGCATTGGTGTGTATCGCGTACCAGCCTATTCGCCAGAAGCGGTTGCCGAACATGCTATCGCATTATTGATGACGCTGAACCGCCGCGTCCACAAAGCTTACCAACGTACACGCGATGCAAACTTTTCGCTTGAAGGCTTAACCGGCATTAATATTTTTGGCAAAACCGCCGGGGTTATCGGCACCGGTAAAATCGGTTTGGCAGCACTGCGTATTTTAAAAGGCTTTGGTTGTAAGTTGTTGGCATTCGACCCTTACCCAAGCCAAGCGGCCATTGAACTGGGCGTTGAATACGTCAGCCTAGAAGAGCTGTTACAAGCCTCAAATATTATTAGCCTGCATTGCCCGCTGACCGAAGAAAACACTTACATGATCAACCGCTCTGCCTTTAGCCAAATGCAAAAGGGCACCTTTTTGATCAACACCAGTCGCGGTAAGTTGGTCGACAGCTCCGCCTGTATCGATGCATTAAAAGACGGCACCTTAGGTGGTTTGGCGCTGGATGTTTACGATCATGAAAAAGAATTATTCTTTGAAGACTTATCGTCTGAAGTGATTAAAGATGATGTGTTCAGACGCTTATCGGCCTGCCACAATGTGATCTTTACTGGTCACCAAGCCTTTTTAACCGAAGAGGCGCTGCATAACATTGCTGACACAACCTTGAGCAATGCCAGCAACTTTATCAACGGCGTTGAATCCGATAACCGAGTCACACCTGCCGTTGTCGATAACAGCTAACGAATGCCTAAGGCATATTTTAGCACCTGCCGCTTGAGCGCTGTTGAGCGTTCGGCGGTTTTCAATACTGCGTTTCTGGCCCACTTAAGTGGCGCAAGCTGATTACTAAAACCAAAATAGAACGCATCCATCGCGCTCTGCATTAACTGGTTATCTAACCGACGCTTACGCTGATAAACCGCCAAGGCTTGCTCACTGTTCCAATTGGCTTTCGCCAACACTTGCAGTAAAGCCTGCACATCTTTAAAGCCTAAGTTCACACCCTGACCGGCAAGCGGGTTAATGGTATGTGCCGCATCGCCCACCAGCACACAACGCTCGGCAAAATACTGTTTAGCATGGCGACGGGTGAGCGCGAAACTGGCTTTGCTTAATACCTGAATGCCACCGAGTTCATCTGGAAACGCTTGCACAACCGCTTGCGTAAGCTGCTCGTTAGAAAGCGCTTTAAGCTGGCGAATTTTACTGGCGCTGTCGTACCAAACGAGTGAGGCTTGTGAACCTGGCAACGGCAATAACGAACGTGGCCCTGTTGGCGTAAACCATTGCCAAGTGATGTCCTGCTGTGCGGCTTCGGTGGCGACGTTGATCAGCATGCAGTGCTGATCGTAATCCCAACTGTTGAGCCCAATACCAGCCAGTTTACGCACCACGGAATGAGCACCGTCTGCGGCCACCACTAGGCTTGCTTCAATTTGCTCGCCGTTGTTCAGCTGCAAGCGGTTTTTATCGTTTAAAAATTCGATCCGTTCAATCTTCGCTGGGCAAAACAAGCTGAGTGATTTTTGCTCGGCAAAACCCTGCCAGAGCGCTAACTGGATAAGCCGGTTTTCGACAATAAAACCCAGCTCTTCAACACCAATATCCTGTGCGCTAAAACGAATTCGGCTGTCGGCCTTTTCCCATGTTTCTAAACGGCGAAAGGGCGCAGTGCGCATTTGTTGCAACCGTTGCCACGCGCCAAGGCTGTTTAACAGTTCAACTGACGTATAAGAAATGGCCGAAACGCGTGCGTCGAACGGCTGCTCGGCGCTGTAAGCTTGCGGCTCAACGGCTTCAATCAAGGCAACGCTTTTACCCTGTTGTGCCAAACCTGTTGCAACCGCTGCGCCGACCATGCCACCGCCGACGACGGCAATATCAAACTGTTGTGGCATTTTCACTCCTAGAATTTATAGCGCTGCTACCATAACGCTTGCGGGTTCGCTGGGCAAAAAAAAGCTCCAGCAAATGCCAGAGCCTTTTTTAGATTATCTGCCTTGAGCGGTGAATATTCAACTCACCGCAGCGCGGTAAAAGCCAGAGCTATTACTGCAAAATATAACGGTAGATGTCTTTGCTGCCATCATCGTTGAAGATGATGCACTCAAAACCCTGATCGCTATAAGAGCTCACAATACAGCTATAGCTTGCAAGATCAGACTCGCCATAGTCTTCGTCGATTGACCAATCTTCATCACAAGACGAACGGACAAGACCTTGAGTTTCGTTAAAGCTTAAACGCATACCGTCGAAGCTCCACTCGTAGTCATAACGATTGTATGAACATTGGTCCGTTGACTCTTGGTAGTAATCGTAAAAACCATCGGTTTCTGTTAATTCTTCATTACCGAACAGCGACCATTCACAGTCGTAGTCTTGGGTATGAACTTTATACAGGCCAACTGGGTTAAACGGCTGTGCTGCTGTGTCGCTGTTGCTGGTTAGCGTCATGCTGTAAGTCGATTCATAACCGTCTTTAGTGAAACGATCTTTATAATAGATATCGCCACTTAGGTTATCGTTCGAAGCAGACATCAGGTAAGCGTCTGCACAGCTGCTGCTGTCGGCAATAAGTTCTAAACCTAGGCTGCTTTGCGCTAGCTTAGCGACCTTAGCGTAATCGGCATACAGCGCTACAATACCTTCGCTGTTGGTAGACTTAGATGACTCGGTAGCAAAGGCGTCCGCGGCTTTTTCGCCAGTAAACACACCAATGTAATCGCCGTTTACTGAAGCTTTTAGATCAATCGGCAATGGCAGAGGCAATTCAAGATCAATCGTTTTACCGTCTTCTAATTCATAAAGGCTTGGAATCGGTAACAACAGTTTCGCTGCTGACAACATAGCATCAGCATCTTTCACTGCTAGAGAGACAAGCGCATCAACGTTGATATCGAAAGTATCTTCATCAAACTCTAAGTCGTAAAGCACGGCACCAATACCCTGAATACCGTCGAACGTTGGTACGCTCAGCATTTGGTTTAAACCTGCATCTTGGAAAGGGTTTTCCATATCCTGCAACAATTCACAGTCGTAGTAAGCTGCTGGGTCAAAGCTGGTTGCAACGCGCAGAGCTTCGGTCAGTGCTTTGCCATCAAAGCCAACGCTAAATGCAGCAATAGCATCATCGTTGTCGCTAGCATTTTTAACGAATGAAGGAATATGACCATTCAATGCCGTTAAGCTTGAAATAAGCTCAGCTTTTTCTAGTTCTAAAACGAATTTAAGGTCAACATCGTAGCTGTTTTCTGAGGTTTCAACGCTGGTTGCGCCAAAAACGAGTCGTGGCACGCTCGATACAATCTGCTCAATCTCGGCAAGACACTGCCCAGGTAAAAGCACTTTCAGATCATTGATCGAATTACCATTCTCAGCAAGCAAGGTTTCAATGTCTTGGCCTACTGTAGAGGATTCGTTATTAAAAACGATATTGCCGATTTCAACGAGGTTAATGTAACCCGAGGTTTGTTCAAAATCGTATTGCTTGTTTAGATCGGTTAGGGTTTTTTCTGAAGCTAAAGACTTGCTCGGTGCAGTCATACCAAGAACTTCTGCTTTACGCTCATCAGAAAGATTGTCCTGAATAACAGCAAAGGTCGCTAAGTCATCATTAACAACGAAAGCTAACTTAAGCTCGGCATCAATCTCATAAGAGTAAGTGAGAGACCATAGCATCACCTCTTGCCCTGCAACGGTTTCAACTTCTGGTTCTGAATCTAATGTGCTGTCAATTTCTACAACAGCAGCTTTCAATAACTCACCGCCATCGGTTACTGCTATTTGGAATACAGGGTACAGACCATCAAAGTACACAGCCGATGCCATGTCATCTGCTAGGCCATAGGCAACCTTAACAACTTCGGTACCTTCTGCGGTTATATCAGCAAAGTTAATAATTAGAGGGCGTAGTGCTTCTAACGTCTCGATATCAATAATGCCTAGGCTGTTATAAGTCGCAAGTGCCATCTCAAGCTGGGATAAGGTTGAAGGGTCATAAAAGCTAACAGCATCTTCAGAGCTGCTTTCAACATAAAAAATAGTATCGGCTGGAGCTTGCTGACGGATTTTGCCAAGCGAGCCGGCATCTTCTTCTCCACATGATGATAAGAACACCGCACTGGCGAGTACTGCTGGCAATGACCAATTACGTAACTTCTGCATGTAAGGTTGCATGTATTTTCCTTGTTAGTAGCGCCAGTGGTTGCACGCCAATGAGTGAGTTAAAACCTTTTAGGTTTTACAGCGCGATTTTATACTATATATGCCAAATAAATAGTGCGATGGGCCTAACAGTTTTGGGCTTTAGGGAGCCAAATAATCAACTAAAACCACATGAGCTATAAGCAAAGTATAAGTTGTCATTACGAAAGCAGCTTCAATACGACAATGCCTAAAAGGGCGGCACTGACACCAGCAATTTCAGTTGCTCGGAATTCATCCTTTAACACCACGCGGCTGTAAACCAACAATACCAAAACATTCATCGCCGCAACGGCTGACACCAAGCCCGTAGGGCCGTGCTGGAAAGCCAACAGGATCAGCACCATACCGACAACATTTGATAAACCAACAGCCATGCCAACACGATAGGTTTTAGCAATAGACCAACGCAGTTCTTGCGTATCATTAACGCTGTCTTTTGTTCGCCACCAGCTGATAAAAAACAATAAACTGGCAAAACCAAACATCAAAACAATGGAGGCAAAAATATCCGCGCCAAACAGAGTTGACTGCTTGCTGCTAAGGTCTGTCATCGCAAAGCTAAGCGAGGCCAATAACGCCCAATGCGCACCTTTTAAATTTTTAAAACTCAACTCATTGGAATAACGAATTAAGTTAATGCCAAAAAATAAAATAACAAAGCCGATCAGTTGCACCGGGCTGAGCGTTTCGCCCCAACCTAAATAGGCCAACAACATCACCAACGGCGAGGCCAAGCCCGAAAGCACACCAACGACCGACGCCTTGCCAACCGCAAAGCCTTTATATAACGCAGCATTCGCAGCAAATGAGAACAAGCCCATGCTTAGCCCTGCAATCGATGCAGGCCAAGAATGAAAGCGATGCCCCAATACCAACATGCCAATGATCGCGACAATAAAGCCAGTGCTGTAAACGCCACACAGCATAAGGCTGCGATTAACATTTTTTTGCGACACCCACTGATATAGAACCGCACGCAAGCCAAAAAACAAGGCAGCCAACAACGCATAACTTAGCCACATAAGGTTACTTCTCCCCTCTTAACGAGGTACTGCAAATATTAAAATCTATCGACGCCGTGCATAAATAACGAACTGCACTCTATAGATAACGCGAGCGAATGTGTTCTAGGAAATGGCGCGAGTTGAGCGTTTCACCAGTGGCTTGCGTCAGCAATTCATCGTAACTGAGTAGGCGGCCTTGCTGCCAAACCTTGCTCGATAGCCAAGCAAACACTTCGCTGAAATCCAACTGAGCAATTTGCTGCGCCGCGTTTGGAATATCCTTATGCATGGCCGAGGCAAGCTGAGCGGCGGTCATTGCACCCAGTGTGTAAGACGGGAAATAGCCAATCGCACCACTTGGCCAGTGTACATCTTGCATGGGGCCATTTTTAAAGTCGCCTTCGGTATTGATACCTAAATAGTTTTGCATGGCTTCGTTCCAACGCTCTGGAATATCGCTGACTTTGGCCTTGCCTAAAATGATGTCGCGTTCTAATTCGTAACGCAGAATGACATGCATTGGGTAGGTGACTTCATCGGCAGTAACCCGAATTAAACCCGGCTGTACGCGGTTCATCAGTTTTAAAATATTATCTTTTGAAAAAGCTGCTTCGCTGCCAAGATTTTTTTCGAGCATCGGCACCAACGCCTGAATAAAGGCTTCGCTGTGACCAATTTGCAGTTCATAAAATAAACTTTGGCTTTCATGCACGCTCATACCCATAGCATGACCGACCGGCTTATAGCGCCAAGCTTTAGGCAGGTTCGCTTCATAGGTGGCATGGCCCAGCTCGTGAATCACGGCCATTAAGCCATCGACCACATTATTGTCATCGTAACGGGAAGTAATTCGGCTGTCGTCCGGAACACCACCGCTAAACGGATGCGCGGCTTCATCCAAACGGCCAGCCTCAAAATCAAAACCCATGGCCGCTAAAATATCGTGCGCCAAGGCTTTCTGTTGTGCTTTATCTATCGGTTGCGATTGTGCAATCGGTTCGCCAGCCGCCTGTTGTTTTTGCAGCACCTGTTGCAACAGGGTTGGCAGCTCTGCTTTTAATTCACTAAAAACTGGGTCGATATGACGGCTGCGTGTGCCGGGATCAAAAATATCCAATAGAGCATCGTATTCGGTGGCGTAATCGTTTTGCTCGGCCAAGGCTTGGTAGAGTTTTTCTGCTTTGCTGCGAGTAATATCGAACACCTTTTGCAAGGCAGGTTCAAAGTCTTTCCAGTTGTTCTCGGCACGTAAGGTTCGCCACGCATGCTCACACTCATTCAGAGTCATGGCTTCGGCTTCTACTAACTCGGTCGGCAATACACTGGCGCGCTGCCATTGGGTTTTCATTTCCCGAAAGTTGGCCTGCTGCCAAGGCTGCCATTGGTGATAGCTCTGTTCAGCCCGCTCAAACTCACCAGCCAAATGAGGCGCTTGCAGTATTTCGGCTTGAATCACGGCGATTTCTGCTAATGCTCGGCCACGAGCCTCGTTACCCTTTGCTGGCATCATCACCTGTTGGTCCCAACCTAACATGGCGTTGGCGTGATCCAACTGGGCTAACCGATAAAAGGTTTTTTCTAACGAATCGTAACTCATGCTGCCGCTCCTATTTGTGATCGCCGATAAAAGTGCGAGTATATCCACTCCTGTATAACAAAACGAACCCAAGTCAACTAAACCACCATGAAGCTAAACCACCTTTCTGTACAACTCGGCACTCAAACCATTCTCAACGATTTGAACTGGAGCATTGAGGCTGGCCAGTCTTGGGCACTATTAGGCACTAACGCCAGTGGCAAAAGCACCTTAGCTAAGCTGATTTGCGGTGAACTCGATGCCAGCAAAGGTGAGCTAACAGAACGACCGCATCGTGCTATTTCAGTGTCGCTAGAAAACCAGCAAGCCATTTACGAGCAAGAGCTTTATCGCGATGACAGCGACTTTATGGATCGCATCGACCACGGCAGCAGCGTTCGGCAATTAATGGAAGAGATCGCACCCTGGAGTGCAGAACACGACCGCCTAGTCGCACAATTAAGGTTAGAAACATTGCTAACGCGCGGCTACCGTTTGCTCTCCAGTGGTGAAGCGCGCAAAGTGATGATTGCGCGGGCGCTCTTACAACAGCCAGAATTATTAATTTTAGATGAACCCTTTGAAGGCTTAGATGCCAACAGCCGCGAAGAATTACAGCAGCGCATTAAATCGCTAATCCAGCAAGGCTATTGGCTTATTTTAATGGTTAATCAGCTAGCGGATTTAGGCGAAGGTTTTTCTAAACTGGCGATACTGGATAAAGGCAGGTTGGTGTACAGCGGTGATTTTCCAGAACAGCTTGAGCAACAGTGGCAAACACTAACCCAACTCAACAAACAACCTTGGCAGCTACCTGAGCGGCAATCAAAATTTCAACTCGCGGACTGGCCGAATGACAAACCATTAGTCGATCTAAAACAGGGCTTTGTGCAATACGATGATCGCTTTCAGTTTCGCGACCTAGATTGGCAACTGTTGCCCGGCCAACACACTCAAATAGCTGGCCCTAACGGCTGCGGAAAATCGACACTGATCGGCTTAATCACCGGAGACCATCCGCAGTGCTACCGTAATGACTTAACACTCTTTGGTTACCAACGCGGGCAAGGCGAAAGCATTTGGCAAATTAAAAAGCATTTAGGTTATGTCTCGGGCAGTTTGCATCGCGACTATCGCGTTTCTGGCAATGCACTTACCGCTGTGGTGTCTGGCTTAACCGATTCCATCGGCCTATACCAAGCGGTTGCCGAACAGGAAAAAGCCTTAGCTATGCATTGGTTAGACGGCGTTGGTTTAAAACATAAAGCACAGGTGGCTTTTCGTCAGCTTTCGATGGGCGAGCAACGCCTAGTGCTGATTGCCCGAGCGTTGATAAAGCAACCGCCGTTGCTTATTTTAGATGAGCCAACTCAAGGCTTAGATGACTTTAATCGCTACTGGGTGTTACAGGTGATTGAGCGCATTATTCAACAGGGGCCAACAACGCTTTTATTTGTGTCGCACCGCCAAGATGAAAGCCTAAGTGTGATTCATCATCGGCTGAATTTTTTACCGCAGCACTTGCCGCAACATTCACCGCAACAACAGCAAGACGCGCTATATCATATTGCGCATGACTCAGGACAATAAAGCACACCGCTAAGCAAAAAAATGTTCTAACAGACTATTTAAAAACATCATACAATCGCCATCAAGCTGACATCGAACGTGGCTATTCTTACTGCCACCTATTAACCCTTCTTAAGGTTCCGCCATGAGCACGCAACCCATTGTTGAAACCCTTGATCCGAGTCAAAGCACAGTCATTGCCAACAGTATTACGCAAACAGACAGCGTTGCGAGTATCTCACCTATCGACAAGCCAAAACGATCAGAACTGGCGAACAATAAACTTTTCTCAAACGCTCTGTTCGATACCATGAGCACCGACTGGCGCACGATTGTTCATCATCTAAACTAAGCGGGCTTTGGCCTAACCTCTAACCGTTGCTCATTCGCATTTTTGCCGAGCACTAACGCTTACTTTTATTGGCTAAAATTACTGCCGCCGATACCGATAAAGACACTCTGGCTGCACCCAGTAGCCAAGCCTTCACCATTCGCCAACGACCGGTGCACTAAATTTATGGCTAATTTATTGACCCAAGTTAGTCTTTTGCTGCTTTTCGATTTACAAAATACCGTTCGGACCCTAATCTGCATTTGTATTATCGTAATACAAACAACAACTAATAAAAAAACAGCTTATAAAATTAGCTAACACAAAAAATGCCTGATCTATCAGGCGAAAAATAAAAACCAAAAATAATTCTAAAAAGGTTCCGACAATGAAAAAATTTATCCTGCCTATGCTGGCGGCTGGTCTTATGGTGGCTGGTGCGCAAGCAAAAACTCTAACCCTTGGTCACGCTATGTCACTAGAAAACGCAGCCCATAAAGGCATGGTTGTGTTTGCTGAAAAAGTAAAAGAAAAATCTGGTGGTGACCTTAAAATTAAAATCTTCCCTAATGCTCAATTAGGTTCTGAACGCGACCAAGCCGAACAGGTTGTGACTGGCGCTTTGGATATGGCAAAAATTAATGGCTCGTTAGCTGAGTCTTTTGAACCCACCTTTAAAACCATTTCCATTCCATTTTTATTTAACAGCACCGAACACATGCGCACCTTTATGCGCAGCGAAGCGGCGGATGAATTATTAAAGTCCAGTGCTGGTAAAGGCTTTATTGGTTTAACTTTTTACGATTCTGGTTCACGTAGTTTTTACAGCAGTAAGCCGATACGCACACCAGACGATTTAGCCGGTATGAAAATTCGCGTACCTGAATCACCCACTATGATGCAGATGATTAATTTGTTAGGTGCTAAAGCGACTCCGGTACCCTTTACCGAAGTCTATACCGCTTTACAACAGGGTGTCATTGAAGCCGCAGAAAACAACGTTTCTAGCTTAGTAGAAATGCGTCACACCGAAGTAGCGAAATACTACTCGGTAGACCAGCACACCATGAGCCCAGACTTAATTATCATTTCTGAAGCAACATGGAATCGCCTAACGCCTGCTGAGCAAAAAATTATCAAAGAAGCGGCACGCGAGTCGATGGAAGAAGAGATTAAACTTTGGGATCAGATCGAAACCGCTAACATCAAAAAAGCAAAAGAGTTGGGTGTTACCTTTGTCGAACTGGATAAATCTAAATTCCGCGAAAAAGTAAAACCTATGATGGATGAAGCCATGGCCGACGCTAAGCTTGCTTACTTCATCAATAAAATTAACGCTCTATGATCGATCTTTGATCACGCTGTGCACTGCTCGAAATGGCCGCTCTAGCCAAGCGAGCAGCGCACCGTTATTCCTGAGCAGTATGGGGACTTCCATATGAAAAACACTCTTAAACTCATCAGAAACACACTCGATAAAACGCTGCTCAGCCTCTGCGGCTTTGCATTAATACTCATGGTTGTCACCGTCACTTGGCAGGTGTTCAGCCGTTATATTTTAAACGACCCTAGCTCGTTCACCGATGAACTGTCGCGTTACACCATGATCTGGTTAGGACTGTTAGGTGCGGCCTATTTATTTGGTCAGCAAAAACACCTCGCCATAACGCTGTTGCCATCAAAACTTTCACCTAAGGCGAACTACCTGCTGCAAGTATTTATTCAATTGCTGGTTCTTGTTTTTGTGTTACTCGCAATGCTTAAAGGCGGCAGCGCATTAGTTGGCAGAACCCTGCAACAGTTTTCACCAGCGCTTCAAATTCCCATGGCGTATGTCTATATGATTCTGCCAATCTCGGCGGTCATTATCAGCCTATACATTCTGTTAAACCTCGTTGACGGCCACGCCAATAAAGACTAAGGCATCGGCAAACGATATAGGATTTTGTTATGGATATTTCAGTTGGATTTTGGCTTTTATGCCTATTTTTATTTATGACCGCTATCAGCGTGCCTATCGCCATTGCGATTGCCATGTCGTCGTTGGTTATTATGTTCACCATTTTACCTTTCGACGTTGCCATGATGACGGCAGCCCAAAAACTGGTAACAGGTGTCGACAGTTTTAGTTTACTTGCCATTCCATTTTTTATTTTTGCCGGCAATATTATGAACCGAGGTGGCATTGCCGCTCGGTTAATTAACTTTGCAAAATTAATAGTCGGCCGACTCCCAGGCTCATTGGCTCAGGTTAATATTTTATCGAACATGATGTTTGGTGCGGTATCTGGTTCGGCTGTTGCTGCAGCTGCCGCCGTAGGTAAAACACTTGCGCCGGAATATGAAAAAGAAGGCTACGATAAATCCTTTACTACTGCGGTTAACGCGGCCTCTTGTCCTGCCGGCTTGTTAATTCCACCGAGCAATTCATTAATTGTTTTTTCGGTTGTCAGTGGCGGAACATCGGTTGCTGCGCTGTTTATCGCCGGTTACGTACCGGGCTTATTAATGGGTTTAAGCTGCATGATCTTGGCGCATTTTATTGCCAAGAAAAAAGGCTATGGTACTCAACACGGTCATAAGGTGACGCTAAAGCAAGCCCTTAAAATTACCTGGCAAGCAATACCTAGCTTGGGTTTAATTTTTGTTGTCATCGGCGGCATCATTGGTGGTGTTTTTACGGCGACCGAAGGTGCCTGTATTGCGGTGTTATATGCGTTAATTTTATCGCTGATTTACCGCTCTATTAAACGTGCAGACTTTAAAACGATCTTAATAGAAACAACAGAGATCACCGGCATTATGCTGTTCTTAATTGGCGCGTCGACCATTATGTCTTGGGCCATGGCCTTTACCGGTTTGCCAACCATGATCAGCGATTGGATGCTGTCTATCTCTGACAATCCAGTCATCATTCTTATTATGATGAATGTCATTCTACTGATCGTCGGTATGTTTATGGATTTAACGCCAGCACTGTTGATCTTCACGCCGATCTTTATGCCGATTGCCACCGAATTGGGTATGCACGAAATTCACTTTGCGATTATGGTGATCTTCAACCTCTGTATTGGTATTGCCACACCGCCGGTTGGAACAGCATTGTTTGTAGGTTGCAGTGTCAGCGGGGCAAAGATCGAAAATGTCATCCGTTCAATCCTGCCGTTCTGCGCAGTCTTGATGATTACCCTGTTGCTGATTACCTTTATTCCAGAAATCAGCTTGGCATTGCCACGTCTGTTTGGTCTTATCCACTAATGTTAAACAGCCAGCTGTAAACCTTTCAAAGCCGCGCTCAACGCGGCTTTTTATTTTGCGTAAACCCAACACACAAATATCCTAACCTCTAGCGTCAGCGTTACTCCTGCTTAATCGTTACTTGCCTGTACTAAAACGGTTATGCAATCAAACGGATACCCAAAGCACTCTTAAAAATGACCGAAAAGCTGACATAAGCGCGTTGCTCTGTATGGGTTGTGTCAAAGCTTGCGGTAATTTTCGTGCAGCAGGAACTTTCGCACTAAGCGCCAGTCCATTATTAGGCAAAGGTTCTAAAGCAAACCTTAAGCAGCAAACGTTTTTTCATTTGGTCCTTCTTGTGCCTAGCTTAGGCTAGGCACAAGTTTTTTAACCACAATGAACATACGGATCACACCAAAAACACTCCTACTGCTATAAAACCTTCGGGCATAAAAAAGCCGGGAGACCCGGCAAAAACACACATGAAAGACTTGCTAAACGACTAACGCTAAACTGGATTAGTCGACTTAACGTGACCGCGCTTTTAAAAACCGCTGCCACTCTAAGCCAGACTTTTTAATGGTTCGCTGCTGTGTTTGATAATCGACATGGACAATGCCAAAGCGCTGAGAATAGCCAAACGCCCACTCAAAGTTATCCATTAAACTCCAAGCAAAATAACCCTGCACATCAACGCCTGCTTCAATGGCATCGTTTAACGCCAATAGATGATCGGCATAATATTGGCTGCGCATATCGTCTGTTATTTTTCCATCGACAATCGGCGTGTTATCGGCCGCACCATTTTCAGTAATCAAGACAGCAGGGAAATTCGGGTAACGCTTTTTATAGTTCACCAGCGTTTCGGTTAATGCCTTTGGATAAATCGCCCAACCAATATCGGTTTTTGGTAATTCCGATTCGCCAAAATCATAGTCGGCACCATCGCTACCGGCTTTGATCAATGTGCTGGAATAGTAATTAATGCCGATGTAATCCATTTCGGTATTAATGATGGCTAAATCACCTGGTAGCATCATTGGACGCCAATCAGGGTGCTTCTGCCAAATGGATTCTGGGTATTGAGCATTGAGCAGAGCGTCTAAAAAAAAGTAATTATTTTCTTCATTGCAATAATGGGCCGCAGCAACATCGGCGGCAGAATCACTATTGGCATAAGCCAACATAAAGTTTAAAACGATGCCATGCTTTGCCTTCGGCGCAGCCTTGCGCATTTTAGGCAACGCCAAGCCGTGCGCCAACATCATGTGATGCGCAGCCTGAAAGCCTAAGCGGTCTTCAGCCAAACCGGGCGCATGTTCACCACGACGATAACCTAAAAAGGCAGCACACCAAGGCTCGTTAAAGGTGGTGTAACAGGCAACCTTATCGCCAAAACGCTGAGTTATTTTTTCAGCATAATCGACAAATCGATAGGCCGTTTCACGGTTTATCCAACCGCCTTTATCTTCTAAATATTGCGGTAAATCCCAATGGTATAAAGTTAAGTAAGGTTTGATACCGCGTTCAATAAGGCCATCGATTAAACGCTGATAAAAAGCAAAGCCCAACTCGTTCCATTCGCCTTCGGCAGGCTCAATTCTTGGCCACGCCACCGAAAAGCGATAGGCATCGAAGCCGAGCTCTTTGATTAGATCTAAGTCTTGCTCAAGCCGATGGTAATGATCGCAAGCTTCTGTGCCATCATCACCATTCAATACTTTACCGGGCAAGCTACAAAACCGATCCCAGATACTTTCACAGCGGCCATCTTCTGTTGTTGCGCCTTCAATTTGAAACGCCGCCGTTGCTACACCAAAGGTAAATTCTGGCTGCAGCATTTTGCTGTTTTTGGGTAATTCGAAAGTCATAATTACAACCCTATATCGCTTGTCAGATTAGCCAGCGGTTACTTCACAGCACCACTGGTTAAACCGGAGATCATCTGTTTACTGGCGGCCATATAAATACCAATCAATGGCAAGATCGAAATAGTCGTACCCAGCATCACGGCTCCCCAAGGTGTATTTGGTACACCCTGAACGCCTCGAAGCATTGTGGTGATCACCATTTTATCGGGGCTATTTAAAACCACGAGAGGTTGTAAAAAGTTATTCCACAAGAACACAAACTGAACGATCGCCAATGTTGCCAGGCCCGGTCTGAGCAGCGGTAAGACAATTTGCCAATAGGTGCGCCATTCGCTCGCGCCATCTAATTTTGCCGCTTCTAAAATATCTTTCGGCACCGATGCCACCACATATTGGCGAATCAAAAAGATACCAAAAGGGTTAATGGTAAAGGGCAGCCAAACAGCAAGGTGAGTATTGGCAAGACCAAGCGATGAGATCACCATGTAATAAGGGATCAGCGTTAAAATGGGTGGAATCATCATAGAGCCAACCATGACACCAAAAATAACGTTGCGGCCTTTAAATTTATAAATCGCTAAGGCATAACCCGCCATGCTGCAAAAAACTAATGAAATACTGGTACCGATAATGGAAACCGAAAAGCTGTTCCACATGCCGGTCCAAAAGTTCATTAGCTCCAATAGGTTGGCGTAGTTTTGGCCGAGCTTATCGCCTAAGGCAAAACTAATACCGCGCGCAAACATGGTGGAGCGGTCGTGTGTTGCCAATATCGCCGACCAAATAAATGGAAAGATGGTGACAAAGGCAAACAAAACTAAAAATACATAAACAATGCCTTTACCGATTTTACGGTAGAGGTTAACGATGAAAGTGGCTTGTTCGTTGGTCATCTTATTCGCCTCCTAAACCTTTGCGGCCAAATAGGTAGAAATAAATTGCTGTGAAAATACCGATCACCACAAACAGAATCCATGAAATCGCGGCTGCGCTGCCCATATCGAGCCACTGCCATGCAACCTGGTACAGATAGTTAGAAATGGTTTTACCGTTAGTCTGTGCAAACTGACCACCAACGGTTAACACGTAAGGTTCATCGAATAGGTTCATGTTACCGATAATGGTGAGTGTGACGCCGAAGAAAATAAACGGCTGTAATAACGGCAACGATACGTGGCGGAAGCGCTGCCAATTATTGGCACCATCAATTTTTGCAGCCTCGTATAGATCATTAGAAATGGTGGCTAAACCTGCGGTGTAAATAACGGTATTGAAACCTACGTACTTCCACCAAACCACAAACGAAACCGAGTATCGAATCAGGCTGTTTTCTTGCACCCAACCTAACGGCAAGGCTTCTTTAATGCCCGATAATAACCACGCCGTTAATGGTGCATCGGCCAAGTAAATCAACACGGCGTTGAAAATACCTGAGTCTTTTGAGTACATGACATAGAAGATCATCGACACCGCAACGGTGGAGGTAATGTAAGGCAAGAAATAAGCGGTGGTTAGCCAATGACGCGCACGAGAACCGAGCATCACCAAAAAGTAAGCTAACGGTAAGGCAAATAAATGCTGCGGCACACCCGATAACACCGCCATCACCAGCGTGTTCCAAAGTGTTTGCCAGAGTGTTGGGTCGGTTAAACCAAGCACGTAGTTTTCGAGACCGACGAACTCCATGGAACTTAAACCTTCTACCGGATTCCATAAATGGAAGGATAGATAGATCATAAAGAACACAGGAAACACCCCAAACACGCCATAAATAATAAAGTAGGGCGTTAAAAAGCCATAGGGTGTGAAATTGTTCAGTAGCTTACGACGCTTCGCGAGGGCTTTTTCTTGCTCAGACATCTCGACTTTCTGGGTGGTCATGGTTTCACTGTTCATAACAGCTCTCTTTACTTCGGCAGTTGTCGCATAAAGGCGCGCCTTGGTGCGACCAATGAATTTTTGTTGTTGTTTTAAGCCATCACTTTTTGGGCAATGGTTTTTAGCAAACTATCTTTCAGTAATAAGCTATCTTTTCGACAATAAATTATCTTTTCAGTAATAAATTATTGTTTGGATAATAAGGCCGCCGATGCGGCCTTTTTTGGTTCAGCAAATTGCTTAACGAACGCGACGACGCAATTGGTTCTCGACGTCTTTTAGTGCTTTGTTGATATCTTCGCCATCGTCTAAGACTTTTTCTAACGCTTGGTTAATTAAGTCTTCCGCGATTAGGTCGCCTTTCATCGGCGTTACCGGAGTCACGTTTTCTACGATATCTGCGAATAGCATGCGCGCTTTCTGACCGCGTAAAAACTCGATTGGCTCTTCGAATGACGCATCGTTATAAGTGCCAGTGTGCGCAGGGAAGGCGGCGATATTTTTGAAGCCAGCTAATTGAATAGGCTGAGAAATCATATAGTTAATGAGATCCCAAGACGCTTCTGGGTTTTTCGCTTGTTTTGGAATCGCCAAGTAAGAACCGCCCCAAGAACCGTAGGTACCATCGGGTAAATTACTCACGCCCCACAAGCCTGAAGTTTCAGGTGCGATCCAGTTTTTCAAGTGACCCAACAGCCAAGCGCCAGACATCTGTGTAGCAAACTTGCCGTCGCGGAAACCGCTATACCAGTCTTCTGTCCATTCACTAATCTGACCATCCAAGCCTTCATCACGAACTGTTTTTGCAATTTCGAAAGCTCGTACAAAACGCTCTGAAGTGACTAAGGATTTACCATCTTTATCGAAGTACAAACCTTCGTCGTCAGCAACATTAAATCGGTAGTAAGCATTTGCCAACGCACTGGCGTTACCGATCAATAGGATGTCTTTTTCTTTTAGCTTGCGGCCATAGTCGATATAAGTATCCCAATCGGTCATGACTTTATTGATGTCGAATCCCATGTCTTCCATGTAATCACGACGGTAATACATCACGCCCGGACCTAGGTCGACCGGAACAGCATACTGTTTGCCATCGTTACCCTTACCTGCTGCAACGGCATAACTGGCGTAATCGTCTGCAATGTCTTTGTAGTATTTAGTCAGGTCAACAAAGCCGCCAGCGTTAACAAACGAGCCAACAAAACCAACATCAATTAGGACAACATCACCAGCACCGGTGCCAGTGGCTAAATTGGTTTTTAGTTTGTTGTGGTGGTCACCATGATTGTTTTTAAGCATGGTGATGTTGTGCTGAGGTAAGCCTGATTTGATCGCGTTAATCTGCGTGTCGTAATCAGGAAAGCCGTCGATGCGGATATCGGCAGCAAAGAGAGTAGTCGCAACTAAACTAAGCGCAGTAATACCTGCCTTCAGTTTGATCTTCATAGTGTGTCTCCAATATTTTTGTTTTTATGGCTTTTTTATTCATTTTTCACACTGACGGTTACTTTCAAAACGACACTGTAACCGCTTACAAAAGAGTAGGTTTCAAGCCCCTGAGTGTCAACCGTTTTTGCACTCTTTTAGCCAAAAGTCATGGATCGTTTAAGCCAAATCAACAGAATTTTTCAGCGTTATTTTTTGCGTTGATTTTCGTATCACTAACTGTGGTTCAAAACGCAGATTACAGCCTTCCGGTTGATCGCCATCAGCCAACTTCAATGCCATTTTTGCAGCCAGTTGACCAAATTCGGCTGCAGGAATTGCAACAGTTGTCAGCGCGGGGGAAACGTATCTGGCCATAACGATATCGTCGTAACCAACAATGCTCACCTCGGCGGGCAAATTGACGCCCCGACTCTTTAATTCGTTAATGGCGCCAAACGCCATATGGTCGTTATGTACAAACAAAGCACTGTAGTCTGCACCGCGTCGCTTTAATCGTTCGATCGGAGCGATACCACCGTCTTCTTGGAAATCGGATTCAACAACCAGGTTTTCATCGTATGTTAAACCGGCTTCGTTGAGTGCGCGTCGGTAACCGGCCAGGCGGTCACGCGTGTCAGACTTATACAAAGGCCCTGTTATGGTGGCGATTTTTTTATGGCCTAAATCGAGCAAATGCTTTACCGCCAAATAGCCACCCAATTCGTTATCGACCGAAATGCTAACTTCGCTTAGCTCTGGCACCAAACGGTTCACCAGAATAATCGGCACGCCGCAGTTGTCGGCTAAATCGATAATTTCTTGGTCGGACATGACATCCAAATGCAAAATTAATGCATCCACTCGGCGCTGCAATAAAAAGTCGATAGCATCCTTTTCACTGGCCGCGGTTTCTTGGCCACTGGTAATAATTAGATGCTTGCCCGCCAAGCGCACTTCACGCTCGGCTTGCTCCATTAACTGACCAAAAAAAGGCCCCGACAAACAACCAATCACCATACCGACAGTTCCGGATTTATTCGTCGCTAACGAGCGAGCAAAAGAGTTCGGCTGATAACCCAACTCTTGCATAGCCGCCAATACCTGCTCGCGCGTTTTATCGGAGACCCACTTGTTACCGTTGATCACCCGACTGACGGTTGCGACCGATACATTAGCCAACTTTGATACTTCTCGAATGGTTGCCATCTTGTCTTTCTTTTGCCTTTTCTTTGTTGTCTTAACCCAGCATGACGATCACTTTATGTAAGCTGCCAGCCTCGAACATCGGCAGAACATTACCTGCTATACGTTCACCGTCAACCGTGATCCAACCAATACTAGAGCTGTGTTGTTCTGGGTTTTTAATGGTGATGTCATAAGTGACATCGCGGAACACTCGTTTTACCGAATACTCCGTCCAATCGCGCGGAATGCAAGGCGCAATCTGCAAGCCGTTGTAATGCGGTTTAATGCCTAAAATATATTGAGTAATGGCAACGTAATTCCAAGCTGCCGTGCCAGTTAGCCAAGAATTTTTTGCTTGGCCGGGTGTTGCAGCCTCTTTACCGGCGATCATTTGTGCATAGACGTATGGCTCGGTTTTATGCAGTTTTACTTTATCGTCTTGGTAAGCCGGAGCAATTTTTGTGTAGTACTCGAATGCTCGATCGCCATTACCGGCAACCGTTTCGCCAATCATAATCCAAGGATTGTTGTGGCAAAAAATGCCGCCATTTTCTTTATAGCCTTGCGGGTAGGTTGAGATCTCACCGTACTCAATTTTATATTCGGTAAAGGCTGGATAATTCAACACGATGCCATAGTCACAGGCCAAATATTTGTTCACCGAATCGAGCGACTGTTGCAGTTTGCCATCGTCTTTACCGATGCCTGCCATGGTGCAAAAACCTTGTGACTCAATAAAGATTTTTGACTCATCGGCCTCGTGCGTGCCAACCTTTTTACCAAAGGCATCATAAGCGCGCAAAAACCATTCGCCATCCCAAGCATGGGCTTTAATGGCTTGCACCATCTGTTCTACATGGCCTTCGGCGCGTTCGGCTTCTGCGGTTTTTCCTAACTGACGGCACAACTCAATATAATCATTACCAAACAACACAAATTGACCGGCAATCATCACCGATTCGGCGCGGCCACCTTCTTTGTTTTCGGTGGTTTGGAAACTTTCGTTTGGCTCCATGGAAAAACAATTTAAATTTAAGCAGTCGTTCCAATCGGCTCGGCCAATCAGCGGCAAACCATGCTCGCCTAAATTATGAGTAATAAAGTTAAACGAGCGTGTTAAATGTTCAAACAAACTGGTGGCTTTGCTTTCGTCGTTATCGTACGGCACCTGTTCTTCTAAAATAGAAAAATCACCGGTTTCTTTTATATAAACTGTTACCGATTGCACCAACCACATTGGGTCGTCATTAAAGTTTCCGCCAACTGCGGCATTACCGCGTTTAGTTAATGGCTGGTATTGGTGATAAGCAGAGCCATCTTCAAACTGAGTCGAGGCGATGTCGATAATACGCTCACGAGCGCGCTCCGGCACCAGATGCACAAAGCCAATTAAATCTTGGTTCGAGTCGCGGAAGCCCATACCACGGCCAATGCCGGATTCAAAATAAGACGCCGAGCGTGACATATTAAAGGTAACCATGTTTTGATACTGGTTCCAAATATTAACGCCACGGTTAAGCCGTTCGTCATCAGAGATCACCACAAACTTACTTAACAAATCGTCCCAATAATCGGTCAACTGTTTAAAGGACTTTTCAACTTTGGCTACCGAATCAAAACGCTCAATAGCCGCTAATGCTTTGGTTTTGTTAATGACGCCTGGCGCTTGCCACTTTTGCTCTTGTGGCATCTCGACATAGCCTAATGTGAAAATAAAATCACGCGATTCACCCGGTGCCAACTCAACTTCAATATAGTGTGAGCCGATAGGCGACCAGCCGTGTGCAATCGAATTATTGGGCTGACCTTTGGCGACAACCTCTGGGCTATCAAAGCCATTGTAATCACCTAAAAAGCTGTCTCGGCAGGTATCGAAACCCTGAATAGATTCGTTGACGGAATAAAACGCAAAATGATTACGACGCTCACGGTATTCGGTTTTGTGATAAATCACCGAGCCTTCAACTTCGACTTGGCCGGTTGAAAAATTACGCTGAAAATTGGTCATGTCGTCTTCAGCGTTCCACAAGCACCATTCAGCGAAAGAAAACAGTTTCAATTTTTTAGTGGTTAGGCTGCTGTTGGTCAGCGTCATATGTTGAACTTCTAAATCTTCGCCTTGCGGTACAAAGAACAACACCGAACTGGTAACGCCATCTTTCATGCCGCTAATACGGCTATAGCCCATACCATGACGACATTCATAATGATCGAGCTCAGTTTTTAACGGCTTCCAGGCTGGCGACCAAACTGTATCACCATCGACAATATAAAAATAACGCCCGCCAGTATCGACCGGAACATTGTTGTAGCGATAACGTGTGAGTCGGCGGAACTTAGCATCTTTATAAAAACTATAACCACCGGCGGTATTAGAAATGAGCGAAAAAAACGCCGTATCACCTAAGTAGTTAATCCACGGGTAGGGCGTTTTCGGTGTCGTTATAACGTACTCTTTGGCGACATCATCAAAATAGCCGTATTCTTGTTCTTGTTGGTTCGACATAGCTTGAGCCTCGTAATCAGCTTTTTCCATCTACATCCCTGCTATTAGCAAGCAGATAGCAGGAGCCGTTTGTTGTGCGCAGTTATAAATAAACACCGTCACTCAATTTTCAGAATGGCTAATTGGTTATTGACGATGTTTTTGTGCGGATAGGTTTCCCCAATGGTCTGCTGAGCTTAACGCCAGCCTTTTATTATTAAATTTAGGACCATACCAGTGCAGTGTAATCGCATTTCAGACAAATTGTAAACGGTTACAGGTTGTTTTTTTATCGATCTGAATCGAGCTTTGATATAACGCAGATTTTTCGGGCCTGCTGGTAACTATGCAGCCTACAAAACAAACATACCTAGCTATGTTTTGCTGAAATGCTAAATCGGTGGATACGACGGCGAGTAGATACCTGAAAACACGTGCTTTTCGCGGAGCTTAAATCGCTCATCCAATATTGTTGCATGCTGTATACGATCAATCCTAAACACTCGAGATGACTCTCGCAGATGATCCCAGCCAATGATGTACCAGATCGGTAAGTTTAATAGTAAGTATTGAGCTTCTATCACTCGTTGCGACCGCTCTCCAGCCTCTGAGACATATTCAATTTTTAAAAGCTTTTGCTGCAGAAAGCTAGTAGCGACTGGCTCTGAAATAGCCTGCTCAGGGGCTCGATAAAATGACGTAATATACTGCTTGGCTATATCGCCCACCATAATACGTTGACGAATATCACTGACGGCCGCTCTTTGATTTTCTGGGAATACCTGAAAAAGCTTCTGTTTGATCGCTTTCAAATTACTTGTCAACAATGGCGACTTTAACGACTCGACAATAGCTAAAGAAAGGATCAATTCTAACACTTCATTGTGGTTTAGATTGATCCTACCGACGCCCCAGCGCCCATCCAAGCGAATACCACCACCAACTCCACGACTCGATTCAATGGGGTAACCCGCATCACGCAGTTGTGCTAATTCACGCATCAATGTTCGCTGGCTAATACCCAGCTCTTCACGTAAATCTGACGTTTGCCAATAGTATTCGGACTGAAGCAATCCTATTAGGCGATCGCGTCGATCCGAGCGTTTTTCAAAGCTACTATTTGTCATCGATTAAATGTGCCATAAAAAGGCATATTTAATCATAGAATCCTACTCAGTCAACACAGCTGACATATTTAAAACCAATGAAAGCAGCCTATTCGTTAAGTTATAAATAAGGATTCAAAACTATGTTCAAGCCAGAAGACTTTCCAGAAGCTAAATTCATTTCAGTCAACAATGTCACCCTAGAAGTTTTTGAAGCAGGTGAAGAAAACATCGGTAATCCTATTCTGCTTTGTCACGGCTGGCCGGAACTTGCGTTTTCATGGCGCTATCAAATTCCGGCTCTTGTCGCAGCAGGCTACCATGTCATCGCTCCCAACCAGCGAGGCTATGGCAAATCATCCCAGCCAAATGAAATCACTCACTATGACATTAAACATTTAACCGATGATCTGACTGCACTACTTGATCACTATGGGTACCGTAGTGCCACCTTTATTGGCCATGACTGGGGGGCTTTTGTTGTTTGGGGGATGGCTTTATTACAGCCTAACCGAGTCGATAAAGTAATTAACCTAGCCCTGCCTTATCAAGAACGAGGCGACGTCCCTTGGATAGAACTTATGGAGCAGTTTTTAGGAAGCGACTATTACTTTGTACATTTTAACCGCCAGCCTGGCGTCGCCGATAAAATTCTCGAGCAGAACACTCAGCAGTTTTTAGGCAATCTATTCCGTAAAAATGTACCGTTAATGCCACCTGAGCCACGCATGGAAATGATCCATTTAGCTAAAACAACCGACGCTCTTGGCGAACCTTTAATGAGCGATGATGAACTGGCAGTTTTTGTATCGGCCTTTGAAGAATCTGGATTTAGTGCCAGCATTAACTGGTATAGAAATCTCGACCGAAATTGGCATTTATTAGCAGATGCACAACCAATCATCGACCAGCCAGCATTAATGATTTATGGAGCGCGCGATGTGATTCCACCGTTTGCAGACATTGCCAAATTTGTACCTAACGTAGAGGTATTAACCTTAGATGCTGGCCATTCAATCCAGCAAGAAAAACCACAAGAAACAAACAAAGCTATTTTAGAATGGCTCAGTAAATAACCGAGCCAAAATATAGGGAAGCAGCAACTGTGCTTCCCTGTAGACTCCAAAGAAAGCTTAAAGCACTGGCTGCCAAGCTTCTTTTGGCAGTAGGTGCAAACCAATCTCGGCTTCGCTGCCTGCTCTAAGAATATGGCCGACACCTGCGGTCATCAACGCCAGAGACACATCGAAAGCATTAATAGAGTCGCCATAACCGGCAGTAAGGTTAAACATGGCACCGTTAGAAAGCAGGTAGAAGCAGCGATTTTTACTGTTTTTATATTCAAACACTTCTGGCATAAGTTCGGTGGCACTGCTTTTATCGAGCTGGCTGGTATTAATTTCATCGCTGACATGGCCAACATTCAGCACAAAGGCACCGTCTTTCAGATTGGCTAAATGCTCAGGCTTAATCACATTAGCAACGCCTGTGGCGGTAACAACGATATCGGCATTCGGCAACGCTTCATCGAGCGATACGGTGTGCCAGCCATCGTAACTGGCCATAATGCGGCGCGAAGGATCGATTTCGGCAATACTGACGCTGCCGCCAAACGCTCGGGCAGAAGCCGCAACGCCTTGACCCACCAGCCCAGCACCAACGACAACAACGTTTTTTTCGTGCAACGATAAATGAGTACGTTCCATAAACGCCTGCCAAGTGGTTAAACCGACCATGTGGCGATTATGCAGGCCTTCTTTGGCGGCCAAATCATCCCAGTTAAAAATAGGGTATTGCAGATCAATTTTTTGTAGTCGGCTAACGCCAGAACCGGTGCCTTCTAAGCCTGCAATCACTGGCGCATCAGAGCCCGATAGGTGAAAGAGTGAATTAATATCAGCACCGAATTCACAAATGTAATTAGGTTGCCAATCCAACGCCTTCTGGAAAGAGGCTTGCCACTCTTCTTCTGGCATATCTTTCCAAGCATGCGCCTCAGCACCTAGGCTGACTAAGTACTGCACCACCTCATCACGTACCGTGGTTGGGTTACAGGTAGTTAAAAACAGCTCACCGCCGCGCTCTAAAAAACCCTTATAAAACGGCACCATCTTAATATCTAAGTGGGTACAGATAGCCAAACGCTTACCTTGGCAATCGGGCAAAGCCGAAACCGCTGCATTGGTACGAACCATGTGGCGCTCAAGCCAGTGAATGTGCTGTTGGAAACTCATAAGACAACCTCTATTAAAAATCGCCGCTGAGTTTGCCACTTTTTTATCGCTACTGCGATATTTGGTATTGAACAGCTATGATTTGCTCGCTGTAACGTTCTTTAAATTCCTTTATGAATAACGCAACGCTGATTAACGTTTTATAACACCCGTACTTAACGATAAAGGCTCAGCCAAAAAACTAAGCACTTAATTTATTAAACGGTTAAGCGACCAACAACTATAGATAAAAATGGCTAGATGATAGGCTGTGTTGCAAAACCACTTATCCAAATGAGGTATTAAGGCAGTATGCAACAGCAGAAAATTCAACTGACAAAAGAAGGCCTTGCTCATCACAGCCGTTATTTCGCTATTCAGACAAATAATGAGGCGTGGAAGCTGGCCGATACAGCCAAGACAGATGCCGAGAAAGAAGCGTTGATGGCTCATGCCTTTGCGTCGTTGTTCCATTGGCAGAAGTCGGGCCATGCTAACAACATCAATATGGCTTACTGATGGTTGCGCACGCTTGGGCTGTTCAGGGCAAAAAACGCAACTTTAAGAAGTACGTTGATCTGGCGACCGCTATTGCAGAACAGCTGGATGCCAAACAACAGCAGGCGTTTCAGGCGACGCTAGAAAAGATTGACCCACCAGCCTAATCCGCCACCCTTTACAGCTTGCACTAAAAGCATCAATAAGGCCGAATTTACGGCCTTTTTTTGTGCAAATAGCACCACTTTGGCGTTTAACCGCAAAAGAACTGCAAAAGTTTTGGTAATAAGTGAACAGAACGATATATTGCTAGTCACTATTATTAACAACGATCTATTACTAACGACTGCTTATTTTGAATGACGACCCATTTTTTATGACGGTCTAACATCTTGAATGATCCGGTTAAAAGAGTGACACCATGATACGAAAACTACTTATCTGCGCTTTACTAGTACCCGTTCTTGCTCATGCAGAAGTGACCATTATTGAAGCGCAATCTATCGCCTTACGTGGCGAGCCTAAATACGCCGATGACTTTACACATTTTGATTACGTCAACCCAGATGCACCCAAGGGTGGGACTTATCGAAGTGAGGCAAATGGCACATGGGATTCTTTTAATCGCTATGGTCAGCGCGGCGATCCAGTCGTGTTATCTGGCTCCTACTACGACACTCTGATGACTAGCTCTGCTGATGAACTGGATGTTTATTACCCGCTGATCGCCGAAAAAATTCGCTACGCCGACGACTATTCATTTATTACATTCTTTATTAACCCGGCAGCGCGCTTCAGTGACGATAAAGCCATCACCGCTCAAGATGTTAAGTTCACCTTTGAAAAATTACTCAGCCAAGGTGTTCCTTTTATCAAAACCTACTACGCGTTTGTTAAAGAAGTGACGATAGAAAACGATCACCAAGTAACCTTTCATCTACAGGATGCTGATCGTGAACGGATGATAGCACTTGCTGGTTTGGCGATTTTCCCTGAGCATTTTTGGAAAGACCACGACCTTTCTGAGCCACTAAAAGAAGTGCCAGTGGTCAGCGGTCCGCTATTGATTAAAGACTTTAAGTTTGGCCAGTCAATCACCTATGTGCGTAATAAAAACTACTGGGCAAAAGATTTACCCAGCCAAAAGGGGCGCACTAATTTCGATGAATACCATTACGATTACTATCGCGATAGAACCATCGCCTTTGAAGCCTTTAAAGCGGGTAACATTGATATCTGGATAGAAAATATTTCTAAGCAATGGGCAACCGGCTATGACATTCCTGCAGTCAAAGAAGGCCGCATGATTAAAGAGGAAATACCTCATAGCGTACCGCAAGGCATGCAAGCCTTTATTTTTAACACTCAACGCGCGCCCTTTAATGACCCTAAAGTCCGTGAAGCCATGAATTACGCGCTCGACTTTGAATGGATGAATAAAAATCTGTTTTATGGTGCTTACAAGCGCGCCAACAGTTATTTCCAAAATACGGCCTACATGGCACGCGAGCTACCAAGTGCCGAAGAACTGAAAATTTTAGAGCCGATAAAAAATCAAATAAACCCTCGCGTCTTTACCGAAGTTTATAACCCGCCAGTCAACGATGGCAGTGGCAATATTCGAGGCTCATTACGCCAAGCGCTTGCACTATTAAAACAGGCTGGCTGGGAAATACAGAATAAAAAACTCACCAACGTTGAAACCGGCGAGCTGTTTGAATTTGAACTGATGACATACAGCCCAACAACCGAACGCGTTGCTATTCCGTTACAGGAAAACTTAGCTAAACTCGGCATCACTATGAACATCCGCCAAGTGGATACATCTCAGTTTGTTAATCGCTGGCACGATCACGACTTCGACATGGTCGCCAGTGGCTTTTCTGCCATGGCTTACCCATCTTCTGCGTTAATGAATCGCTGGCGTTCAGACTTAGTCGATTCGACTTACAATCAGGCAAATGTTACTGACGACGCCATTGATTATCTGGTTAACGGCATTTTAGATAATCTTTCAGATGACGAAGCTTTATTGCATTGGGGCAGAGCGTTGGATCGCGTTTTACTGTGGAACCACTACATTATTCCGCAGTGGTATTCGAGCAGCTACCGTGTTGCTTACGTAAATAAATTCAGCCGTCCTGAGATTCGACCGACTTATGATCTAGGCACCGACACTTGGTGGATCGATGCAGAAAAAGAAGCGGCACTAACTCAGTAATTTTGCAAAGCTAGGAGAGTTTTTTGGGCGCCTATATTGTTCGCCGATTATTGCTGATGGTCCCCACACTGTGGGCGATCATCACCATCAATTTTTTTATTGTACAGCTGGCACCCGGCGGCCCAGTTGATCAAGCCTTGGCAACGGCTCAAGGCATTGAAGGCTCCATGCTTGACCGAGTCACCAACGATAATCAATTTGAAGTTGCAGAAACCAACACAGATCGCCAATCAGACTACCGTGGCGCACAGGGCCTCGACCCTGAAATCATCGCAGAAATCGAAAAGCGCTATGGTTTCGATAAACCGATTTACGTACGCTACTTTAAAATGCTGGGCGACTACCTAAGGTTTGATTTTGGCGACTCGCTGTTTAAATCCGGCTCGGTTATAGGGCTGATCATTGAGCGCATGCCGGTTTCAATTTCGTTAGGCTTATGGAGCACACTGATTATTTATTTTGTCTCCATTCCGCTGGGGATCAAAAAAGCCATTCGGCATAATTCTCAATTCGATATTTCATCCACCAGCATTTTAATTTTACTCAGTGCCATTCCCGGATTTTTATTCGCTGTGCTGTTAGTGATTTTATTTGCTGGCGGCAATTATTTTGATTGGTTCCCGATTCGTGGTTTGGTGTCGCAAAACTGGCAAGAGCTTTCTTGGTTTGGAAAAATTATCGACTACTTCTGGCATATGACGCTGCCGATTATCGCCACGGTGGTTGGCGGTTTTACAGTGCTAACCATGCTGACTAAAAACTCCTTTCTCGATGAAATCGCCAAGCAGTATGTCATTACCGCTCGCGCCAAAGGCAATACCGAAAATCGCATTCTGTATAAGCATGTCTTTCGTAATGCCATGCTGATTATTATTGCTGGCTTTCCTGCCACCTTTATCAGTCTATTTTTTACCGGCTCGGTACTGATTGAAGTTATTTTTTCACTCGAAGGTTTAGGCTTATTAGGTTTTGAGGCGATGGGCCAGCGCGATTACCCCATTATGTTCGGCACGCTCTATATGTTTACCTTACTCGGCTTATTGTTAGGCCTGCTGGGCGATCTAATGTACACCGTGGTCGACCCACGCATCGATTTTGAGGCGCGCTAATATGCAGTTAAGCCCTATTGCACAAAAACGCCTGCACCTATTTAAACAGAACAAACGCGCGGTGATTTCCTTATGGTTATTCGGCTTTCTGTTTATTGTGTCGTTGTTTTCGGAGCTGATCGCTAACGACAAACCCATTTTGGTACGTTACGACGGCCAGTTTTATACACCCTTTTTAGTCGCCTACAGCGAAACCCAATTTGGCGGTGACTTTGAAACCGAAGCCGACTACAAAGACCCTTATGTTATTGAGCTAATCGAAGCAAAAGGCTGGATAGTTTGGCCGCTGATCCCATTCCACTACAGCACCATAAATTACGATTTGCCAACGCCTGCGCCTTCGCCACCGGATGCGGTGAACTGGCTTGGCACCGACGATAATGGCCGCGACGTACTGGCGCGCATTCTCTATGGTTTTCGCATTTCTTGTTTGTTCGGTTTTATCCTCACCATTATTTCAACCCTGATTGGCGTCACCGCTGGCGCTGTGCAGGGTTTTTATGGCGGTAAAATCGATTTGTATTTTCAGCGCTTTATTGAAGTGTGGGGCAGCATGCCGACGCTGTTTATTCTAATTATTTTAGCGTCGGTGATTCAGCCCAGTTTTTGGATGCTAATGGGTATTTTATTGCTGTTTAGTTGGATGAGTTTTGTTGGCGTGGTGCGCGCCGAGTTTTTACGTACCCGAAATTTTGAATACGTCATGGCCGCTAAAACACTCGGCATGAGCAACAATCGTATTATGTTCCGCCATGTTTTACCCAATGCGTTAGTAGCAACGCTGACCATGATGCCATTTGTACTCAGCGGCTCAGTCACAACCTTAACCTCGCTGGATTTTCTCGGCTTTGGCTTACCGCCGGGCTCGCCTTCGCTCGGTGAATTACTCGCTCAAGGTAAAGCCAATATTCAAGCACCGTGGCTGGGGCTTTCTGCATTTGTCGTCTTGGGCTTATTGATGGCGTTGCTGGTATTTATTGGCGAAGGTGTGCGCGACGCGTTCGACCCTCGGCATTCCAATTGAGGTTATTTGCATGTCATTAGTCGAATATAAAAACCTATCGATTGGTCTGGTTGACAACCAGCAAGATTGGATTGTCAAAGAGTTAAATCTAACCATTGAGGCAGGCGAGTTTGTCGGCTTTGTCGGCGAAAGCGGCTCGGGTAAGTCAATCAGCGCGCTATCGATTTTGCAGCTATTGCCAAGCCAACTAACTTACCACCCTGATTCCATCTTGCGGCTAAACGGCACCGATGTTCTAACGGCCGATGAAAAAACCTTACGCCAGTTACGCGGCAATGTTGTTGGCTGTATTTTCCAAGAGCCGATGACTTCTCTCAACCCGCTACAAACCATCGAAAAGCAAATGGCCGAAGTGCTCTATTTGCACAAGGGCTGGCTGCTCAATCAACAACAAACGACAGACTCCATTCTGCAATGGTTGAACCGCGTTGAGTTGAGAAATCCAGAACAAAAACTCAAGGCTTACCCACATCAGCTTTCTGGTGGCGAACGGCAACGAGTGATGATCGCCATGGCGCTGCTAAATGAACCAGAGCTATTGATTGCTGACGAGCCAACTACGGCGCTCGATGTCACCGTGCAGGCGCAAATTTTACAGCTGATTAAAAAACTGCAGGCCGAACTCAACATGGCCGTGCTGTTTATTAGTCACGATTTAGGCGTGGTTAAACAGATTGCAGATCGCGTTGTGGTGATGCAACAGGGCAGACTGGTTGAGCAAAACAACACCGACGCTTTATTTTCTCAGCCTCAGCACCCCTATACCAAAAAACTGCTGGCGGCAGAACCCAGTGGCACACCTACCGAAAACAACAGCGATCATCTATTGCTGAATACCGAAAAAACCAGCGTTTGGTTCCCAGTTAAAAAGGGCGTTTTAAAACGAATTAGTCATCACATTAAAGCCGTGACCGAAGCTTCGATTAGCGTTAAGCAGGGGCAAACACTCGGTATTGTCGGCGAAAGCGGCTCGGGTAAATCGACCCTCGCTAAGGCCATTCTTGGCTTAGAACAGTTTCAGGGTGACATCCAATTTAGCGGCCAATCTCTAGTTGGGCTCAAGCACAAACAATGGCAGCCGTTACGCAAAAAAATTCAGGTGGTCTTCCAAGACCCGTATGGCTCATTGAGCCCGAGAATGTCAGTACAGCAAATTATTGCTGAGGGTTTAGAAATTAATAACATCGGTGACGCCGCCAGCCAAGAGCAAGCCGTTATTGAGATAATGACCAAGGTCGGCTTAGACCCCGCTACTCGCGATCGCTACCCTAATGAATTTTCTGGCGGCCAACGTCAGCGTATCGCCATTGCGCGAGCGATGATATTACAGCCCGAACTGGTTATTTTAGATGAACCCACTTCGTCATTAGACCGAACCGTGCAAGTGCAAATCATCGAGCTTTTAAAGCAGCTACAACGTGAAAACAACGTCAGCTATATTTTTATTTCTCACGACTTAAAGGTGGTAAAAGCCATCGCCCATGATGTCATTGTGATGAAGCAGGGTAAAATCGTTGAGCAAGGCAATCACATCTTCAAACAGCCTGAAAATGAATACACTCAAAAATTAGTTGCGACGGCCTTTTCGTATTAGGCCGTCGTTGTTCTACTCATAACTCTTTCTGATTCTTATAACAACAAAGCTCACAGACTTTGATTTTAATAAAATGTCAGCACATCAAAACGCATAACTAACAGAAGCAATGACTCGGCTGCTATTAAAAAGAATCACGATGGAATGTTGAGTGAATTTGATAATCTTTCTTTGGACCAACAACTGAAAAACTCAATACAAAGTTATTTTCAGAGTTAAATTGAAACCTAGCATCGTAATGATCTTTAATGCATAGATGATGAGAAGTGAGCGTGCTTTCTTTATTAAAACTGAAGCTTAGAAAGAGTTTGCCGTTATCTGGGCCGTCGCTAAAAAAAATATCAAAGCCGTTCTTTTGGATTCGATACTGGTAACTACGAAAGGCGTTAGCTTTGTCGCTGTTTGGCAATATCATGGCTTCGTTGAAATCAAGAACATCAGGATCATCTTGATTAACTCGAAAACGAGCATCGCCTGATATTTCACCAAAGCCGGTAATGCTTCGCTTTACTTTCCAGCTACCTAAAAAGTAATCACCGACTTGATCCGCTTGGATAAAATACATAACTAACTACAGCTGCGTTACTCGATAATTGGCGGCTTTAAACTGATCTAACAGTCCATTCTTACCACCTAAATGCAGAGTACCGACAGCGACACAATGAGTTTGGCTAGCAGACTCTTGGCTTAAAGTTGCAAACCATTTGTCATTACGCTGAGTTAATATTCGTTGTTCAATTTCAGGGTAAGTATCGAGCTTAGCAATCTTATACAGCCTATCTGGGTTGCCGATCTCCCAGTAGCGGTAAAGCTGTTCAATGTACTGGTCGATCTGATCTATATCTTGAGTCGCGAAACTAATGTATTTATTAATGTCTAAATTCGCAGCATCATCAAGCATCGACAATTGCCATACGCTGGTTTCAAACGCATGCACTGGGATACCCTTTTGCACGGCCTTATTTTGCAAATAGGAATCGAGCCCTAGATCGGCTTGTAAACCCTGTTGCTGCATGACCGCAACACTCAAAATATTAGCGACCATCCAAGGCTTTACCTGTTCGAATGGCTGCAACGAACTACCCGCATATTCTGCTAGTTGCTGTAACCTAGAATAATTGGCCGCCGAAACTTCCCTGCTTAGGGTTTTATTTTGTGGCAATAGCATCAGCTGCTGCATCGCAGTGACAACTGATGGATCGGAAGTTTCTGTGGTATCGACTTCAAGCCACAAATCATCACACTGATTAAAAGCATGATCATAAACTTCTGGCAACGGGTAAGAGCTTGGCTTCATCATATGAACAGTGCCAAAAATATAAAATGTCTGCTTACCCTCAACCTGCCAAATCGAAACTGCCTGGCTGATACTGGAAACAATAAGCAGTAGCAAACTTATAAAAATACGCATCGTCATTGCCTTCTGGTTATTCTTTAAGAGTTTTTAATTGTTCTTGTTAACTCGTGTTTTATATTAATTTCTGTTTGATGTTAACAGGCGCTGCCATTGGCAGCACCGCTATCAGTTATCGCATTACTCGTCGGCTTGATTATTAAGTCGCTCGGCTTCTAATTCCGCTTCGGCTTTTGCCTTCGCTTCAGCTTCTGCCTGCACCTGTAACTTTGCCTGATGCTGTTCTATTGCGGCGTCAACAAACGGCTTTAAACGCTCGGCAAAAGCATCGTTTATCATAGCGATGCGCCAACGCCTAGCGAGTACATCTTCAGCTGTTTGAGCACCTTCGTAAGTCAGAATATAGCTCAACTCAGCGTCGATATAGGGCGCGCCCTCAATTAAACGTTCGCTTGTACCACACTCTAAAACCAACGGCACACGGTCACCGTAGTTTTGCCATAAATGCTGTTTTATGTCGTCTGGCAACTTCGCCATGGCATTACTGGCATCTTTTAAATCGCCACGCGCACCGGCTAGAGTGATGTAATCGATGCCGCTCATCTTTGCATCCAGACCATAGTCATTGATTAAACGATCAAGACCATCTTCAGCCATTCGTCGCCAGCGAATCCAATCGCCACCAGCAATAGTGATAAGCCCTTCGTCGTTAATGACAACATAATTGCGTTGTACTGCTTCAGGATCAACAGCTAGCGGATCTTCAATGACTGGCCGCAAACCAACCCAAGCCGCCGCAACATCATCGGCAGTTAAAGGCTCAGCCAAGTGACGGTTCGCTGCCTTTAACAAGCGGTCGACATCATGTTTAGAAACGCTTGGTGTTTGGGCTGAAGTGGCATCAGAGTGAACACCGGTAATCAGTGTCTGGCCAAGCCATGGCAGCATAAAGTTAACGCTGCCATCTTCTTTGTTGGTTAGTAAAACACCACGGCCATCCGGCAGTAGGTTTTCTTTAAGCACGATGTGAGTGTCTAGCTGATAACTGAGAATAGGCTTGGCTTGCGGGTCAGCTAACTTACGTAACTCGTCAGTCCAAGCGCCTGCACAATTAAGCACCGACTTGGCCATAATCTCCATGGACTTACCAGTTTGAGTATCGGTGCAGCTAACGCCAATGATCTGTTGTGCTTCTCGTATTAGGCCGTCGACCTGGCAATAGTTCAGTGCCGATCCGCCCATTTCTATACCAGTACGAACCATCGCCAAACCATAGCGAGCATCGTTAAACACGCCATCAACGTAAGTCACGCCAGAAAATACACTCTTCATGTTTAGGCTAGGGCAGAGCGCTTTTAATGTTTTGCGACCGACTAGCTTTGACGCACCTAGGCTTTGTTTTTGCTTTTTGGCTATCGCTTCATAACGACGTAGGCGACGTCGATGGGATGTTATGCGAGTTAAACCTTTAATTGGTCTGACAATAGAAACGGCTTCTGTTAAATGCGGAGCCATAGCAAGCAATGATTTACGCTCGGCCAATGCTTGACGAATAAGACGAGTTTTATAGCGATCACGCTTCTTTAAAGTTTGTTGGTAATACTGCATGCCGCCTTCGAGCATTTTGCTCGAGTGGCTAGAACTGCCCGCGGTAAAGTCTTGCTTATCAACAATCGCAACCTTCAGGCCACGACTGAGTGCATCCAAAAATACACCAGTGCCAATAGCACCACCACCAATAATAAGCACATCAAAATATTGGCCGGTGAGTTGAGCAATTTGTTCTTTACGCTGCCAAGGGTCGTTAGGCAAAAGGGCTGACATCTATGTTACGCCTCCAAAATAATGGCCCGCATTCGCGACTTGGCCATCGGTATTAATTAGGCGCATAGAATACAAAAAAGCGGGCTAAATAGCCCGCTTTAGATAGGTTTTTAAAACGCTTTAATAATTAAGCGTTAGCAGAATCGTCGACTTTGTCGTCAACAGCTTTAACCAGTAACAGACCAACGCCCATTACGATAAAGCCACAAAGAACGAACACTAAACGACCCCAAAGTGGGTTAGGTAGTGCAAACATTGTCATCACGAAGATACCTGCGATGGCAATCAAAGTACCTAGCATACGACGCTGTTTGTTATCCAAGTTCTTCTGCTCAGCAGACTCGCTTACAAGCGGAGTTGCTAAGTTGGTGAAGAAAGTATCCACGTCTTTTTCACGGTGTTCAGGCAATGGCTTGTAGAACAGAGTAGTTGCCATGAAGAAACCGCCGGTGATAGTGATGTGCGCAATCAAACCAATCGCAACTTTGATATCGCTCCACTCACGACCTGTTAGAGGAATCTCAAGGTTGAATAGGTTGTTGATTGTGTCTGCATTGATCGCGAAACCAACATAGTAAGAAACCAAACCACCGACAACTAGAGTTGCCCAACCTGCCCAGTCTGGCGTCTTACGAATAAAGAAGCCTAGGAATGCTGGGATAGTCATTGGGAAGCTAATCAAGGCACCAACATACATCATGGTGTCGAATAGGCTTAGACCTTTCAACGAGTTGATGAATAGTGCAACAAGAATAATGATGATACCAAAAACCGTAGAGGTAATTTTAGAAACGGTAACCAGCTCTTTCTCAGAAGCGCCTGAACGCAATATTGGCTGATAGAAGTTCTTAACAAAAATACCTGAGTTACGGTTTAGACCTGAGTCCATAGAAGACATAGTCGCAGCGAACATAGCAGCAACTAATAAGCCGACCATGCCTGCTGGCATAAAGTGTTCTACGAAGTATAGGTAAGCGAAGTCAGCTGCTTTTTTACCCTGTTCTGGGTAAGCAAGAGCAAGATCAACACCACTACCAGCAACAACCCAGCTTGGGATAAACCAAATGAAAGGACCTAAGATCATTAGGCAGCAAGCTAATAGCGCTGCTTTACGAGCGTTTTTAGAATCTTTAGCTGCTAGGTAACGGTAAGAGTTCAACATGTTGTTGGTAATAGAGAACTGCTTAACGAAGATGAAGAATGCCCAAAGACCAAAGATACTCATGTAGTTCAGGTTATTACCTGCAATAAAGTTGTCTGCAGGGAAGTTAGCAATAATGTTACTAGCACCACCGCCTTGAACCAATGCAACAACCGCACAGGTTACTGTAACCGCCATGATAATAACCATCTGCATAAAGTCAGATGCGATAACAGCCCAAGAACCACCTGTTACAGACATTAACAAGACAACTAGGCCTGTTGCCCAAATAGTCCATTCCATGCTGAAACCGAAAATGCCTGAAGCAATAATGGCTAGACCATTCAACCAGATACCGGCAGAAATAACCGATGTTGGCATGTTACTCCAAGTGAACACCTGCTCGTTGGTTTTACCGAAACGTTGGCGGATAGCTTCGATCACAGTAATTACACGCAATTGGCGGAATTTAGGAGCGAAGTAGACGTAGTTCATGAAATAGCCAAACGCATTAGCTAAGAAGATGAACGCAACGGCGAAACCGTCGTTGTAAGCTTTACCTGCAGCACCGGTGAAGGTCCAAGCACTGAACTGCGTCATAAATGCAGTTGCACCAACCATCCACCACAGCATGTTGCCGCCGCCACGGAAATAATCACTTGTTGTTGTTGTAAACTTTCGAAACATCCAGCCGATTCCGACAAGGAATGCGAAATAGATGACAACGATCAGGGTATTTAATTCCATTGTTTTAAACCTTAATTGTTATGCGGTTGTGTTTTATAGGTTCCCGAAGGGATGCGTAATAAATCATACAATACGATGAAAGGACAAGAGCGAAATGCCCCTGAGGTGATATTAATCAACTGGGGTGGCCATGAAAATGGCTGCAAGTACCGATATATAGCAAGGATGGTGATATTGGCACAACCATAAGTGAAAAAAACTCACAGCTGTTTTTCTTAAAAATCACAGAAAAATATCGCCTTTATGCTGCAGTTTGGCACTACTTAGCCACTTTTGTCGCGCTATTGGTGCAAATTTTACAGTTTTTGACTCAATCTAGCCATCTTGCAGCGCTGTTGTCGTAAAGTTTTTACACCAGCAAGCCAATTCGCTCACGATTTGGACTACAATGCGCGGCTTGAATGACTAGGTAGTACAGATGGCACAAATCGGAAAATTCAACACCTTAGAAGTGGTCTCAATCGCAGACTTTGGCGTCTATTTAGATGGCGAGAATCTCGACACCATCCTGTTACCCAAAAGGCAGGTCCCTGCGGACACTGAAATTGGCGACTGGATTAATGTCTTTATCTATTTAGATTCTGAAGACCGCCTTATTGCCACAACCGATAAGCCACTGGTCGAAGTGGGCCAATGTGCTTTGCTAAGCGTCAAAGATGTTAATAAGTTTGGCGCGTTCTTAGACTGGGGCTTACCTAAAGATCTACTGGTGCCGTACGGCGAACAACGTAAGCCGATGGAAGTCGGTCAGCGTCATGTTGTCTACCTTTATATAGACGAATACACCCAACGCATTACAGGCAGCGCCAAGCTGAGCAATTTTTTACGTGAAGAGAGCCATAATCACCAAACCGGTGACCGTGTCGACCTGATGGTGATTAACCGCACAGACATTGGCTACAAAGTCATTATCGATGAGCTTTACCTCGGTGTTGTACACAATATGGATGTACTGCAACCCTTAAAGCCCGGCCAACGTTTAACCGGCTATGTGAAGCAGGTGCGTGATGACAATAAGCTAGACATTGCCCTACAACTGCAAGGCCAAGAAGCTCGCGACGACATCAGTGCTCGTATTTTGGCTGAGCTAGAACGCAACGGCGGGGTATTGAATTTAGGCGACAAAAGCTCTCCTGAAGAAATCTACGCTGTTTTCCAAACCAGTAAGGGCAACTTTAAAAAAGCCGTTGGTGGCTTATTAAAGCAGCAAAAAATCACTGCCGAAGCCAAACGCATCGTACAGGTCAAAGCCTAAGCTATGGCAAACAAACTGAACCCTCGCCAGCAAGAGTCTGTTGAATACATCAGCGGGCCGCTACTGGTATTGGCGGGCGCAGGCTCCGGCAAAACCTCGGTAATCACACAAAAGATCGCTTATCTGATCCAAGAATGTGGTTATAAAGCACATAATATTGCCGCCGTGACCTTTACCAATAAAGCCGCTCGCGAAATGAAGCAGCGGGTTGGTAAGCTGGTAAAGGGCAAACAGTCACACGGGCTGATTGTTTCTACCTTCCATAACCTCGGCCTGAATATTCTGCGCAAAGAATGCACCAGCGCCGGTTTAAAAAATAATTTCACCCTATTTGATGATCACGACTCTAAAGCGCTGATTAAAGACATTACCTTACGCGCGGCGCCCAACTCGGTTGATGAAATCGACTTTTTTAAAAACCTAATCAGCCTTTGGAAGAATGATTTAAAAGAACCCGACGAGCTTCGCGGCACAACCGAAGATGCTTTGCATACCCTTGCAGTTGAAGTCTATGCCGAATACAACCGGATGCTTAAAGCCTACAACGCTGTCGATTTTGATGACCTCATTCGGTTGCCAACACTTTTGTTCCAAAGCAACCCTGAGGTATTAGCGAAATGGCAACGCCGCATTCGATACCTACTGGTCGATGAATATCAGGATACCAACATCTCTCAATACTTGTTGGTGAAACTGCTGGTAAAAGAAAACCCGCGCTTTACCGTTGTTGGCGACGATGACCAATCGATCTATAGCTGGCGTGGCGCTCAGCCAGAAAACCTCGCCAAGCTACAAGAAGACTTCCCAACACTACGACTGGTGAAGCTAGAGCAAAATTACCGCTCAACAAAACTCATTTTGAACGCCGCCAATACCGTGATCGATAACAACCCACACGTATTCAAAAAAACCCTGTGGAGTGAAATGGCGCACGGCGAGCCTATTCGGATTGTTCGTAACGGTAACGAAGAAGTCGAAGCCGAACGGATTGCTAACGAAATTCTGCACCAACGACTGGTACGCAAAAGTGACTACAAAGACTTTGCTGTACTTTATCGCGGTAACCACCAAGCTCGGCTGCTAGAACTCAAATTGCAGCAAAACCGCATCCCGTACATGATCAACGGCGGCACCTCGTTTTTTGCTAAAGCAGAAATTAAAGACGTGATGAGCTATTTAAGGCTGCTTATTAACCCCGATGATGATGCCGCCTTCTTGCGGGTTATTAATACCCCAAGACGCGAAATCGGAGCGGCAACACTGGAAAAACTCAACGAATACGCCAGCATGCGGCAAGTCAGCCTAACCATTGCCAGTGGTGAGATCGGCCTGCAACAGCACCTAAGCGCTCGCGCCAGTGAGCGTTTAACTCGCTTTTGCGATTGGCTACAAAACACCATTAAAAAGCTACACACAGAAGAAAACCCTGTGCTGGTGATTCGCGAAATGATCAGCGACATCAACTACGAAGCTTGGCTTAAGCAAGACAGCACCAGCGATAAAATGGCTGAGAAGCGCCTTGCTAACGTGCATATTCTTATCGATGGCCTGCAATCAATGCTTGAGCGTGGCAACGAAGATGACGACTCTGACTTAGCAGTCGGCGATGCGATTGCCAAACTGGTGCTGCGCGATTTGATGGAACGGCAAGAAGAAGAAAACGATGAAGACGCCGTGCAGCTGATGACCTTGCACGCCTCTAAAGGATTGGAATTTCCCTATGTGTTTATGATGGGGCTGGAGGAAGATATCCTGCCGCACCGCAACTCTATAGAAAGTGGCGACATCGAAGAAGAGCGACGACTCATGTATGTCGGCATTACTCGCGCACAAAAAGCACTGACGCTAACTTATGCGTCTAAGCGCAAGCAATTTGGCGAACTGATCGATTGCACACCGAGTCGTTTTTTAGATGAACTACCCGCAGATGATGTCACCTGGATTGGTGTCGAGAACGGCGCCTCCGATAGCGGCACCGATAATTCAAACACCATCAGCAGCTTACGGGCACTATTAAACAGCTAATCGGCTTATTCTTAGTCTGCCGATTGAGTATTTTTGACTTCATGTCTTTACCACAAGGAACCTAATCTATGTCTCTTTTAGCCAGCATCTTTGTTGCTCTCGTTGCGATTGAACACGCCTACATTTTAATACTGGAGATGTTTCTCTGGACTCGAGCAAGAACGCAACGCGTTTTCGGTTTGCCGATGGAACTGGCTGAAAAAACCACAGTGTTAGCCGCCAACCAAGGCTTATATAACGGTTTCTTATCGGCAGGTTTAATCTGGAGCCTAGTGCACCCAGATGCTTTGTTTGGCGAACAGCTGCAAATGTTCTTTTTAGGCTGCGTCATTGTCGCTGCTGCTTACGGCAGCTATTCCGTTAAACGCTCAATCCTTATTGTGCAGGGCTTACCTGCATTGATTGCGTTAACTTTGGTCTGCCTCGCCTAAGCCTGACACTGGCAATTTCATACCAACTAAATACCCCTAAGCTGATGTTGCTCATACAATATGACTAGCACTTTCGGCTTTTGGGTTTTAACATCCTTGGCGGTTCACAATAACTATATTGGCCAGCAACGCTGGCCTTGTTCGACTTAAACACAAGAGAGGAACTTATGTCTGCTTCTACGCCTATGACCGCTGATCAAATCAGCCAATTATCCAACACCATTTTCAGCGCTCGCCGCGACAACACCATCTTAGATGTTTATCCAGGTCAGCCACCAGCAACACTAGAAGAAGCTTACGCAGTACAAGACCTTTCTATTAAAGCCAACCCTGATGTCATCACTGGTTGGAAGATCGGCATGGTACCTCCTGAGTTCCGTGAGCAACTAGGCGCCGAGCGCATTATGGGTCCTGCCTATAAGAGCGTTACTCACTTTGTTGGCCGTTCACACAGCGATGATGAGTGCTTACAACTGCCTGTATTTAAAGGCGGTTTTATTGCTGTAGAAGCTGAGCTTGTTATTGAAATTGCCGAAGACATTGCACCAGGTAGCGTTAATACTGCCGATGGCGTTGAGCACTTGGTCAAAGCGGTTTACGCCGGTATCGAAATTGCGAGCAGCCCAATTGTTGACCTAAACGATTACGGCCCAACGGCGATTGTCAGTGACTTTGGTAACCAGCAAGGCATGATCATCGGTGAAAAAATTGAAGACTGGCAGAGCGTTGTTCCAACAATGGAAGCGAAGACGGTTATCAACGGTGAAGTGATTAGCGCGAAACCTGCAAATAACGTTTTGAATGGCCAGATGTCAGCTTTTGCCTACGTCATTGATTGTGCTGCAAAGCGCGGCATTACATTACCAGCCGGTAGCTTTATCTTGTCTGGTGCGACAACAGGTGTACACGAAACCGTGGTTGGCGCTAAATCAACGGTCAGCTTTGGTGACATGAAACTAAACATCGAGTTAGTTGCTATCTAACGTTGCTATCTAACGTTGCTATCTAACAAAGAAGGCCTTACCGCCAATAAAAAAGCCAGCGAATGCTGGCTTTTTGCTTTCTAGAAACTCTAAACGCGAATTAGCTTAAATAGAGTGGTTTAAATAACCGGCTTAGCAGCAGCTGCAACCTGAGTCTGATTCGTCTGCATGAGAATGGCCATGATCATGTACATGACCGTGCGCTAATTCTTCTTCGCTGGCGTCGCGAATCTCAACAACACTGCCAGTAAAGCTTAGAGTTTTTCCTGCCAACGGATGATTCGGGTCAACTGTGATGTCATCACCTTCAACGCCTGTAACGATCAACTGTACTGGGCCATTTTCAGTATCCGCAGTAAAGGCCATTCCTGGTTCAACGCTTTCTACGCCTTCAAAGGCTGCACGAGGTACGACTTGAACCGCAGCGGCATTGTATTCGCCGTAGGCATCTTTTGGTTCAACGGTAACATCAAACTCTTCACCCTGTTTTTTACCCGTTAGAGCATCTTCAAGACCAGGGATGATGTTTTTAAAACCATGTAAATAGACCAACGGTGCTGCGCCTTCAGAGCTGTCAATCAGCTGGCCGTCTGCATCTTTAACGTTGTAATTCAGTGTTACTACTTTTTTGTCTGCAATCATTTTTCTTCCTAGTATTAGCGTGAATTTAGGAGCGACAAAAAGTAATAGACGCTCTTAGATAAGTTGACTCATATTCAATGAGTGGTGCTTTATTGAAAATATACAACCTCTGTTAAGGCTGTAAACGATCCAATTGCCAACCTTCGGCTGCTTGGCTGTACATCAGTCGGTCGTGCAAGCGCGAACCGCGACCTTGCCAAAACTCAACTTTAGTCGGCCTCACTCGATAACCGCCCCAAAACGACGGCAACGGAATATCACCTTGCTGGAACTTGTGCTTCATCTGCTCAAATGCCTGCTCCAACAGCTTACGCGAGCCGACCTTTTGGCTTTGCTGACTGGTCCATGCGGCGATCTGGCTTTCTCTAGGTCGCGATAAAAAATAGCGTGTCGCCTCAGCGACCGAGAGCTTTTCTGCTTCACCATAAACAATGATTTGGCGCTCTAACGGCGTCCAAGCAAAATGCAGGCTGACCTTATTGTTGCCTGCAATATCTTGCGCTTTATGGCTTTGTAAATTGGTGTAGAACACAAAACCTTGGTCATCGTAATTTTTCAACAACACAATGCGCTGGCTTGGCTGGCCATCAGCATCGACCGTTGCCAGTGACATCGCAGTTGGATCTGCTGTTAATTCTGCGGCGAGAGCCTGCTTAAACCAATCTTCAAACTGAGTCATTGGATCATCAGCCATCTGTTCTCGGCTTAAACCTGCCAAGGTATAGTCGCGACGAATATCTTCCAGTTTCATAATCTCTCCAGCTGCTGGTTATAAAGCATAGAGCCTGTTAGCTCGGTTGGCACTGCGTGCAATAACAGGTGCTGCGATTGGCGGTTCGCATTTCTTTTATCAGCGTGCCACACACCAAACAGGGCAAGCCCGCACGACCATAAACATTCAGCGATTGGGCGAAATAACCCGGCTTACCATCGCCGCCAACAAAGTCTTTTAGTGTTGTACCGCCTTGTTCGATAGCCTTTGCCAACACTTGCTTAATGCTTTCGGCCAAAGCAACCGCTTCGGCTTTAGTCAGGCGACCAGCCTGTTTATGCGGATAAATACCGGCCAAAAACAACGCCTCATTGGCGTATATGTTACCGACGCCAACCACCATTTTGGCATCCATTATCAAAGTTTTAATCTTGGTTTTACGTTTGCGACTGCATTGATACAGGTAATCACTGGTAAAGGCATCGGTTAAGGGTTCAGGGCCCAAATGCGTAATCAACGCGTGCTGTTCAACCGGCTCAACGGTATGCATAAAGGCGCCAAAGCGGCGAGGATCATGATAACGCAGACGGGTGCCGTTACTCAGTTCAATATCGAAATGATCATGCTTGTTAGGCGTCGGGTCATCAAACAGTACGCGCAAATTGCCCGACATGCCCAAGTGAATCAGCAGTGCGCCTGAATCCAAGTTTAAAATTAAATACTTAGAGCGGCGCTCAACCGAATGGATGGTTTGGTCTTGCGCCCAAGCCGCCAGCGACTCTTCTATCGGCCACCTTAAGCGGAAATCACGAATGCTGACACGAGAGATCTGTTGACCTTCAATGTGCGGTGCAATGCCACGCTTGGTAGTTTCGACTTCTGGCAGTTCGGGCATTTCAATACCACCTATAACGATCTATTGAGACTATCTATTGAGCTTGCTAGTAAACTTATTGCAGAACAGGTCACTGATTGAAAAAAGGCCCATAAAGGGCCAATGGCTAAAAACACATCAAATACTATCGCTAAGAACACATCAAATACTGACGTTAGCGCTCAGTGCTACTAGAGCACTGAAATATCAGCCACCTGCATAAACAGATTGCGCAGCTTAGCCAATAACGCCAAACGGTTCTGACGCACTTTCGGATCGTCAGCATTAACCATGACGTCATCAAAGAAGCGATCAACTACGTCTCGCAAGCTAGCAAGCTCGGTTAACGCGGCAGTATAGTTGGCTGCCTGAACCGACTCGGTGACAACCTGGCTGACGTTTTCTAGCGCGGCAAACAATTCCGTTTCAGCCGACTCAGCAAAGAGTGCTGAATCAACTTCGGTGCTGATATCGTCTTCTGCCTTCGCCAAGATATTCGACACCCGCTTATTCGCAGCGGCCAAGGCAGACGCCTGCTCAAGCTGGCTAAATTGCGCCACGGCACGCACACGTCGGTCGATATCCAGAGGCTTGGTCAAATTTAACGCTCGCACCGACTGGAAAATTTCAGCACGGAAACCAGCATCGGCGTACCAAGCGCTGAAGCGGTCTAATGCATATTGCACAACCTCATTAACAACCTGATCTTGTTTCGCCAAAGCCTTATGTTGACCAGCGGCAAAACCCACCAGCTCGGCCAAATCTAAATCCAATTCACGCTCAACAATAATACGTAGCACACCTAATGCTGCACGACGTAATGCGAACGGGTCTTTGGTTCCTGTTGGCGGCTGGCCAATACCAAACAGGCCAGATAGATTATCGAGCCGATCGGCCAGCGCAACGGCCATGCCTTCTTTGCTTTCTGGCAATGAATCACCAGCACCTGCTGGCTTATATTGCTCCAAAATAGCCTGTGCCACGGCAGCATCTTCACCGTCAGCCAAGGCATAGTAACGCCCAGCAATACCCTGAAGGTCGGTAAATTCAAACACCATATCAGTGACAAGATCGGCCTTAGCCAAATAGGCTGCGCGCTCGGTATTTTGTTTCGACGCTGAAATTTGTTCTGCGATGTGGCCAGCGATCGATTGGATGCGCAAGACTTTATCGTAAACACTGCCCAACTCTTGTTGGAACATGACTGTTTTGAGCTTTTCAACTCGATCAGCCAACGGTGTTTTCTTATCGGTTTCCCAGAAGAAGGCGGCATCGGCCAAGCGTGGGCGAATCACCTTTTCATTACCTTCAATAACAATCTCAGGCTGCTTACTTTCGATATTACTGATAAAAACAAAGTAAGGTTGAATAGCGCCTTCGGCGTTAACCGTAGGGAAATATTTTTGATGCTCTTCCATCGAAGACATCAAGGCTTCTGCTGGCACGTCTAAGAAGCGCTCTTCATAACTGCCGACCAAAGCCACTGGCCATTCGTTTAGAGCCGTCACTTCATCTAATAAGTCATCGTTAATAACAGCAACCACGCCTTTAGTTTGCGCTGCGGCTTTGGCATCGGCCGCAATTTTTTGCTGACGCTTTTCGAACGAGGCCATAACAAAGCCTTGGTTCAGCAAGGTGTTTTCATAGTCCGATGCTTTATTAATCACAATTTCTTTCGGCGCATGAAAACGATGGCCACGAGTAACGTTTGCAGACGAAACACCATAAAAAGTCGCTGGCACGACCTCTTCACCTAACAGCATTAACAACCATTTCACCGGACGAACAAATTCGTCACGGCGCGCACCCCAACGCATACGCTTAGGAATTGGTAAGCTATCTAAGGTTTCTTGCACAATGGTTGGCAATAACGCCTTGGTTGCTTGGCCAGGCTTAGTGCCGCGATACATCAGCCAAGGGCCTTTTTTGGTTTCGACCTGTTCTAGATCGCTAACTTCAACACCGCAAGAGCGGGCAAAGCCTTCAACTGCTTTAGTGGGCTTGCCATCGGCATCGAAAGCCACCGCAACCGCAGGGCCACGGCGCTCAATCTGCTCATCGGGTTGTTGTAAATCTAGGTTGCTGAGCGTCAGCGCTAAACGACGCGGCGCAGCAAAGCGCTCACTGGCGTCAAACGATAAACCGGCAGCGGTTAAACGCTCGATAATGCCATCGGCAAAGGCATCTTGAAGCGAGCGCAGCGCTTTCGGTGGTAATTCTTCGGTGCCTAATTCAATTAAAAAATCTGCTTTGCTCATTAGTTTTTCTCTCCCGATGCTGCGGCTTCTTTCGCGATGACTTCGTCTCGTAAGGCTTTAGGTGCTTGAGGGAAACCAAGCTTTAAGCGTGAGTCATAATAGGATTTAGCAACCGCGCGTGAGAGGGTACGAATTTGCAAAATGTAACGCTGACGTTCGGTGACCGAGATCGCTTTACGGGCATCCAACAGGTTAAAGGTATGGCCAGATTTTAAAATTTGCTCATAAGCAGGCAAGGGTAGATTTTGTTCAATCAGTTTTTCAGCTTCGCCAGCGTGGTAATCAAACTGATGGAAAAGCTCTTCAACATTGGCGTGTTCAAAATTGTAGGTCGATTGTTCGACCTCATTTTGATGGAACACATCGCCGTAAGTAACAGGCGTGCCATCTGGACCGACAGTCCAAATAAGATCGTAAACGCTGTCGACACCTTGAATATACATTGCCAAACGCTCAAGGCCGTAAGTAATTTCGCCAGTCACAGGGTAGCATTCTAAACCGCCAACCTGCTGGAAATAGGTAAACTGGGTGACTTCCATACCGTTCAACCAAACTTCCCAACCTAAACCCCATGCGCCCAGCGTTGGGTTTTCCCAGTTATCTTCGACAAAGCGAATGTCGTAAATCGTAGGATCAATGCCCATGGCTTTGAGCGAGCCTAAGTACAGTTCTTGGATATTATCTGGGTTCGGCTTCAATACCACCTGATACTGATAATAGTGCTGCAAGCGATTTGGGTTTTCGCCATAGCGACCATCGGTTGGCCGACGCGACGGCTGAACATAAGCCGCGTTCCATGTTTCTGGCCCTAACGCGCGTAAAAACGTCGCTGGATGAGAAGTACCGGCACCGACTTCCATATCTAACGGTTGCAAGATCACGCAACCCTGATCGGCCCAGTACTTTTGAAGCGTTAAAATAAGGTCTTGAAACGTCAGCGTTTCGGAAGGTGTTTTCGTCGTCATGGTGCTCATTTCGCCTTGCGCAACAGCAGTGATTTAAAAGGTGGCACATTATACACAGGCCAGCCGCATGGGTCATGCGAGGATCTGAATAGTTTTAGCGCAACCGCTTAGGCGTTTTCACTTACGCCAATATTGCGGTGTAAATAGCACCAATAGGGTGAAGATTTCTAAACGGCCGAGCAGCATGGCAAGACACAGCAGCCATTTGGCGACAGCAGGAATGCTGCCGTAATGCTCGGCCACTTCACCCAAGCCTGGGCCTAAATTATTCATTGCAGAACCAACCGCAGACCAGGTAGTAACAAAATCTAAGCCGCAGGCAAGCAGACCAAAAAAGATAATGCCGTAGGCTAGGATATAGACACTGAAAAAGCCCCAAACCGACTCAACCACCTTATCGCTAACTTTGCGATCGCCGACCTTAACGCTGAATACACCCTTGGGGTGAATAAGTCGTTTCACTTCGCGAAGACCCTGCTTAAAGATCAACATAACCCGCACTACCTTCATGCCTCCGGCTGTAGAGCCAGCGCAGCCACCAATAAAGGACGCCATAAACAATACGAACGGCGCAAACAAAGGCCAGATCGAAAAATCGGCTGTGGCGAAGCCTGTGGTAGTTAACAAGCTGATACTTTCAAAAATACCGTAGCGGAACGATTCAAAGGGCGTGTAAGTATGGATTAGCAAGAGCGTTATCGAAGTAACTAATGCCAATGTTAATGCGATGATTTGAAACGCCCGATACTCAGGGTCTAAGAAATAGTGCTTTAGCGATCGGCTGTTCCAAGCCACGTAGTGCAGGGCAAAATTGGCCGAAGAAAGCAGCATAAAGACTACTGCGATCAGTTCGATGGTGACATTATCAAAGTAGCCAATAGAAGCATCGTGGGTAGAAAAACCACCAATGGCGACAGTCGAAAAGCTGTGCGACAGCGCATCAAAAAAACTCATACCCGCAGCCCAATAAGCCAAGCCACAAATAATGGTTAAGGTTAGATAGATATACCAAAGCGCTTTCGCCGTTTCGGCAATTCTGGGAGTAAGCTTGTTATCTTTTACTGGCCCCGGTGTTTCGGTGCGATACAGCTGCATGCCACCAATGCCGAGCATCGGTAGCACGGCGACCGCCAAAACAATAATCCCCATGCCGCCCAACCATTGCAGTTGCTGACGATAAAACAAAATACTCTTCGGCAAAAAATCGATGCCGGTAATCACCGTTGAACCGGTTGTGGTTAAGCCACTAAAGGATTCAAAAAAGGCGTCGGTATAACTCAAATTCACAGCAGGTGCTAAATACAGCGGAATCGAGCCAGCAACGCCCAATACCACCCAAAACAAGACGGTCACCAAAAAGCCATCGCGAGCACGCATCTCTTTTTTATAATGGCGTACCGGCAGCCACATAAAAAAGCCGACCGCGACAACCCATAAGAATGCAACGATAAAAGCATGGTGCGCACCATCTTGATAGATCAGTGACACCAACACCGACGGCAATAACGTCAGGCTAAACACCATCAGCAGTAAACCGAGAATTTTTAATGTAAGTCTAAACTGCATGGCGGGTTGCTGAGCCTTTGTGTTTTGAAGTCATGTTTTATCTAGCAATAAGTAACCGAGCAAGCGAGCTAAAAGAAGCTAAAGCCAACTTGGAATAATTTTTCGACATCTGGCGTGCGGCGCTTATCAACCAAAAACAGAATCACGTGATCGCCGGATTCTATTTTTGTTAGGTCGTGCGCGATAATGACTTCTTCGTTGCGCACGATAGCACCAATGGTACAGCCTTCAGGTAAGTCGATATCTTCAACGAAACGACCGACAACCTTCGAAGACTTTTCATCACCGTGCGCAACCGCTTCAATGGCTTCGGCAGCACCACGGCGCAACGAATGCACATTGACGATGTCACCGCGACGCACGTGCGCCAACAAACTGCCCACTGTGGCTTGCGGTGGCGAAATAGCGATATCGATATCACCACCCTGAACCAGATCGACATAGGCGGTGTTATTAATCAGCGTCATCACCTTGCGTGCACCTAAACGCTTCGCTAATAGTGATGCCATGATGTTTGCTTCGTCATCATTTGTAACGGCAATAAAAACATCGGTGTCTTCGATGTTTTCATCCAGCAGCAATTCTTGGTCGGAGGCATCGGCTCGTAACACGATGGCCTGTTTTAGATGATTACTGAGCCAATCGCATCGCTTTTCATCGCGCTCTAACACTTTAACTGAGTAACGCTTTTCAATACTGCGAGCCAATCGATAACCGATGTTGCCACCGCCAGCGATAACGATTCGTTTATAGGTATTTTCTTTGCGTCGCAGCTCGCTCATGATGGCTCGAATATCGCTACTGGCAGCGATAAAGAACACCTCATCTTCAGCTTCGATAATGGTATTACCTTCCGGAATAATCGCCTGACCTTTGCGATAAATAGCAGCGACTCGAGTTTCGGTAGTCGGCATATGGTGGCGTAAAAAACGCAATTCTTGACCCACCAACAGACCGCCGTGAACCGCCTTAACTGCCACCAGCTGGAGCTTGCCGTCGGCAAAATCGAGTACCTGAAGCGCGCCGGGCGTTTCAATAAGGCGGTGAATGTAGTTGGTCACCAATCGTTCGGGGCTAATCAAAACATCGACAGGGATGGCATCTTGGGCAAAAAGTTTATCGGCATCGCGAATGTACTGAGGGTCGCGAATACGGGCAATTTTGGTTGGCGTTCGGAACAGCGTCAGCGCAACCTGACAGGCAATCATATTGACTTCATCGCTGCTGGTCACAGCAATTAGCATATCGGCATCGTCAGCACCGGCTCGCTCTAGAATATCAGGCAACGATGCTTGGCCGTTAACCGTTCGAATATCAATGCGATCCTGTAATTCACGTAATCGCACACTGTCGGTGTCGACTACGGTGATGTCATTTTCTTCGGACGCTAAATTTTCCGCTAACGTGCCACCAACTTGGCCAGCGCCTAATAGGATAATTTTCAATGCCTAACCTCTATAGGGTGTCGCTAACACCGATGATTGATATGGGTTCAACAACCTAAAAGCTTTAATCGTAGTGAGCAATCGTTGTAATAGAGAATAATAGTAGCGAGCTATGGTTTGAAAAACGAGTTTGAATTACACAAATACTGACTTAAAGTGTCGGCATGACTCATAATCGTAAATTATTCATTTGGCTAGGGATGATTATCCTAGCTCTGTTCTCAATGCAGCAACTGGTTAGCCATTACAGCTGGTCTGAAATTCAACAGCTGATGCAGCAATACGAAACGCCAATTTTAATGGCTTATTTTGTTTTACTGAGCTTTCGCGGTGTTCTCTTTGTGCCGACCATGCCGTTTATTATTCTCATGGCGTATAGCTTCCACCCGTTGTTGGTATTTGCCGTCACACTAATGGCTTCTACCCTTTCTGCTTGGGTGGTTTGCGTGGCAGTAGATCGTTTTAATTTTGCCGAAAAGGCAGCAAAATTATCTGCTCGGCACCACGCCAAAGCCAGTAACGCGTTAGAAAAATATGGTTTCTTTGCCGTGCTTATTTGGGCGCTGACACCCATTACCTTTACGGAACTAATAGTCTACTTGGCGCGCATTGGTCAGCTTTCGCGTTGGCGTATTATTCCGGCGGTTATCTTAGGCGAAGGCAGTTTGATTCTATTTATCATTCTGCTTACCGACCTGTTTAAGCAGTGGATGCTTTAATGATTGCCGACATCAACAGCCACCGACCGGCATCAACAATCAGCGGTATCGGTTTTCTTTAATAGCGCATAAAAAAAGCCGTCGTGACCATTCGGTTGAGGCAACCATTGCACGCCCATCGGCGAGGCGACATCGGCATCTAGGTTCAACTCAATGACTTCAACATCGGATACTTGGCTAACAAAAGCTTCTATTTGCTGGGTATTTTCATCTGGCAAAATAGAGCAGGTTGCATATAAAAGATGTCCGCCAGGCGCGAGTGTTGGCCAGAGCTTTTGTAACAGATTCTGTTGGATTTTTGCCAGCGCCGAAATATCCGCAGACTTACGCAACAGCTTAATATCTGGGTGGCGACGAATAACCCCAGTACCCGAACAGGGCGCATCTAATAAAATGGCATTAAACGCTTTGCCATCCCACCAATGTTCAACATCGGCAGCATCGGCTGCGATTAACTGAGCTTGCTCGCCAATTCGGTCTAGGTTTTCTTGTACTCGATGCAAGCGCTCGGCAGAAACATCCAAGGCCAGCAATTCTAGATTTTGTGCCGACTCTAATAAGTGCCCAGTTTTACCGCCCGGTGCAGAACAGGCATCTAACACTCGATCACCATCTTTAATAGGCAGCAGTTGCGCGCAAAGCTGAGCGGCTTCATCTTGCACAGAAACATCACCTTGCTCAAAGCCGGGCAGCATCGCCACCGGCGCTGGGCTTTGCAATGTCACACCAACATGAGAATGCTCGCAGGCATGCGCTTGAATGCCTTCTTGCTCTGCAATTTGCAGCCAAGCTTTTGGTGACTGTCGCTTGGCGTTGATGCGCAACGACATCGGTGCAGGAATATTAGAATGCGCACAAATATCGGCATAGTGCTCTGGGTAGGCTTGTCGTAAACGCTTATTCAGCCAGCCCGGAAAGGAGTCGCCACGACGGCATTCAGCCAATAACGCTTCCTTTTCACGCTGAAAACGACGCAAACTGGCGTTCACCAAGCCTTTAGCCCATTGCCGCTTCGACTCTACTGTCGTGGCAACGGTTTCATGAATCGCAGCATGCTCGGCAACATTCAGCTTCCACAGCTGATAAATACCGATCGCCAATATCATGTGCACCAGCCGTTCTTTATCTTTAATCGGCTTATCGACAATTTTGCCGATCAGTTCATCCAGCGCAAAATAGTAGCGGCTTGCGCCGTACACTAGCTGCTGTACAAACGGCTGCTGATCGATGTCGACTTCGGCTAAACGGGTTGGCAGCTCGTCATTCAAAGACCGGCCTTGATCGACAACATTTAATAGAATTTGTGCGGCGATGAGTCGGCTCGATGTCATGCGCCAAAAACCGGGTCTGCTTCAAACGCGGCTTTACGTGCGTTCAAAATATCTTTCACTGGCATGGCTTTTTTACCCGGCATTTGCAACGTTTCTAATAACAACAAGCCTTCGCCAGTGGCAACGGTAAAACCCTCTGGGCCCATCGCGACAATCGTGCCTGGTTGTGCGTCTGTTGCATTGCTTTGCGAATTTGCTTCTAGCAACTGAGCTTTATGAACTCTAACGTTGCTGCCTTGCCATTGTGTAAAGGCGCCAGGCCATGGCGTAAGACCGCGAATTTGGCGGTCGATCTGCTCTGCTGACTGAGCCCAATCAATTGAGCCCTCTGCTTTTTCCAACTTATGGGCGTAATTGGCTAGGCTGTCGTCCTGCTTAACCGGCTTTGCAGTACCCTGTTCTAATTGTTCTAGCGTCGCTATTAAGGCGGGCTGACCAATCTCGATAAGTCGGTCGTGCAACTGCTCAGAGGTGTCGTGCGGATAAATCGGGCATTCACTGATCATCAGCATATCGCCCGTATCAAGGCCTTTATCCATTTGCATAATGGTGACACCGGACTTGTCATCGCCAGCTAAAAGCGCGCGGTGAATTGGCGCAGCACCGCGCCAACGCGGTAGTAACGAAGCATGTACGTTGATACAACCAAGACGAGGCGTATCAAGCACCTGTTGTGGCAAAATCAGGCCATAGGCGATAACCACCATAACATCGGCGTTATAGGCTTTCAGTGTGGCGATAGATTCTTCGGTTTTAAAATTGACCGGCTGCTCAACAGCAATTTGATGCTCTAATGCAAGCGCCTTGACTGGTGATGCCGTTAATTTACGACCGCGCCCAGCCGGGCGATCTGGCTGGGTGTATACCGCAACAATCTCATGCTCGCTATCAAGCAGAGTCTTTAAATGTTCGGCGGCAAATTCAGGATAACCGGCAAAGACTATTTTTAATGCCATTGACTAACGCGCCGCCAATTTATGCTGTTTTTCTAGCTTGGCTTTAATACGGTTACGCTTCAGTGTAGAAATGTAATCGACAAATAGCTTGCCGTTCAGATGGTCGATTTCATGCTGAATGCAGATAGCAAAAAGATCCTCTGCAATAAATTCGATCTGTTCACCTTCGGTGTTTAAAGCCGTAACTTTGATTTTATCCGAACGAGTAATCTTCTCGTAGAAACCCGGAATCGATAGGCAGCCTTCTTGATATTCCATTGGCTCACCCAACTCTTCGAATGTTGGGTTAATCAGCACATGCGGGTCATCCTGTTCTTCTGAAACATCAACGGTAATCACACGCTTATGAACATTCACCTGAGTTGCCGCCAAGCCAATACCTGGTGCATCGTACATTGTTTCAAGCATGTCCTTCGCCAGCGTGCGAATCTCGTCGTCCACGTTCGCCACTTCTGTTGCGACGGTGCGTAAGCGAGGATCAGGAAATTCCAAAATATCGAGTAAAGCCATAACGTATTGATCAACCTAGGTTCATTAAAAAGATAGCCAAAAGAGCCATAAGAAATTGGTCATGACGCCTATGATAGATGCGCCGCAAGGCATTCTTATTGGCAGGCGGATGCGCGCATTGTATCGCCAATCGGGCACAGAGCAAAACCGTCACCGGATTTAACCAGCAAATTAGCGCGTTATTCGACTAACGAATGATCACTTTTTGTGCTAATTTTCCACCGAGCTTGGTGCAACGGATATGCACCATTGATTTTACTGTACGCAGGCAAGCTAACGCCGCGTCAGTCACTACTGATCAAGGATGAATCATGTCGCAACATTGCCTGCCTTGGCTGCGCTGGGTACTGATCCCTAATTTTGGCTTAAAACGCTGCCACGAACTGCTGAACTACCTCGACTCACCACAAGCGCTGTTTTTGCATCCAGACCGCTGGCCGCTACCTGATAGCATTCGGCAGACCCTTAAAGATATGAATCGACTGGGCGAACAGCATCCTGTTCATCGGCGAGCGCTTGAGCAATTAGCTTGGGCCGAAACGGAACAGCATCACCTGATCTCGTTAGAAGATCAGGCTTACCCTGATAACTTTCAGGCACTCTACGATGCACCTCTGATGCTCTGGGCGAAAGGCAAGCCGGAATTACTGAAAAGCTCGCAGGTTGGAATCGTCGGCAGCCGCAACGCCAGCCCAAACGGCATTCGCCACACCAGTGACATTAGCCAGCAACTGGCTCAATCAGGCTTAACCATTACCAGTGGTGGCGCGTTAGGCGTTGATGCTGCCAGCCATCAGGCGGCGCTTAAAGCAAACGGTAACACCATTGCCGTACTGGGCTGCGGACTTGATATCGTCTACCCAAAACAAAACCAGCAATTGTTTCAACAGATTGCTGAGCAAGGGCTATTGCTGTCTGAATACCCGTTGGCAACACCGCCAAGACCCGGCCACTTCCCAAGACGAAACCGCATAATCAGTGGCTTAAGTGATGCTTTAATTGTGATTGAAGCGGCATTAGCCAGCGGCACATTGACCACCGCACAACACGCAATTGAACAGGGCAAAGACATTTTCGCGCTACCGGGTGATATCAGCCACGCCAATAACGCAGGCTGCCACCGGCTAATCCAGCAAGGTGCTTATTTGCTCGCGCATGTAAATGATGTCATTGAGCATTTTCAATTAAAGCCTTCCCGTCAGCATGACCGCAATAAAGAGACTAGTGATTATCCTCTCAGCCCTTTGCAGCAAGGTATTTTAGAATGCCTAGCAGCAGAATCGATGCCGATCGAGAGCTTAGCGCTACAGTTAAACGAGCCGATGAAAAACCTATTAGAACCACTATTAGAACTTGAGCTGGCCGGTCTTTTAGAACAACACCCCGGCGGTTACTGCTTAAGTTAAAGCCGCGAGCTAAACGGTCGTTTAGGCCGTATTTTGCCACTCTAATGCTTATTTACGGCCTTTTCAGTGCAAAATCGATGACAGAAGGCGTTGAAACAGTTGCCGAAAGGCTCGTTGATCAGTAGGCTTTTCGGCAACTTTTAAACAGCCATATATTTGTTATGAATATCCGCGCCATCGCATTAAGAAAAGCCGCCAAGCAGGTGAAAAAGGGCGGTGTCATTGCTTATCCTACTGAAGGCGTTTTTGGCTTAGGTTGTGATCCGTTTAATGAAGACGCTGTCACTCGCATACTGCAGCTCAAAGGACGGCCTGTTGAAAAGGGCGTTATCCTGATCGCATCAGAGCTTTCTATATTTCAGCCCTACCTTGTTGAACTCACCGATGAACAACGTCAGCGCATGAACTCTAGTTGGCCTGGAGCCACCACTTGGGTTGTACCTCATAACGGTAGCTTGCCAGACTGGGTCACTGGTGGGCGCGATAATGTCGCCATTCGTGTCAGCGGTCACCCATTAGCTAGAACATTGTGCCAACGGCTACAGATGCCATTAGTTTCTACCAGCGCCAATCGATCTGGTGAGCCTGCGGCGACAACTGACCCAGAAGTAAAGCAACAGCTTGGCAGCGAATTAGACTACGTTCTTACTGGCAAGGTACTAACACCTGGGCAATCTAGCCAGATAAAAGACCTCATCACACAAACTCAATATCGATAATCGATAGCTAAAGAATATAAAAAATTTATGAACCAACAGACGACACAAATAGACACCGTTAAAATTGAAATCGTTAAAAGCTACCTCATAGCTCTACAAGCTAGCATCTGCCAGTCGCTGCAAGGCTTAGAAAAACAACATGTTTTTAATGAAGACAATTGGCAACGCGCAGAAGGCGGTGGCGGCAGCGTTCGAATTCTAGAAGGCGGTGATGTGTTTGAAAAAGCAGGCATCGCTTTCAGTCATGTGACAGGCAGTACACTGCCGCCTAGCGCCAGTGCGCATCGTCCTGAGCTTGCGGGCGCAAAATGGCAAGCCATGGGTGTTTCACTGGTGATTCATCCAAAAAACCCTTTTGTACCAACTTCACACGCCAACGTTCGTTTTTTTGTCGCCGAAAAAGAAGGCCAGCCGCCAGTATGGTGGTTTGGCGGCGGTTACGACCTAACGCCTTACTATGGCTTTGAAGAAGATTGCATCCATTGGCACCAAACCGCCAAGACGGCCTGCGAACCCTTTGGTGAGCAACTCTACCCTCAGTTCAAAAAGTGGTGCGATGATTACTTTTATTTAAAACACCGCAATGAACCTCGCGGCATTGGCGGTGTCTTTTTCGATGACTTTAATCAGTTCGACTTTGAGCAAAGCTTTGCCTTTATGCGTTCGGTGGGTGACTCCTACATCGATGCCTATTTGCCGATTGTCAAAAAGCGCCTAAACAATCCGTTTAATGAACATAATCGGCAGTGGCAAGCTTATCGCCGCGGCCGTTATGTTGAGTTTAATTTGGTATTCGATCGCGGCACTTTATTTGGCCTTCAGTCCGGCGGTCGCACCGAGTCGATTTTGATGTCGATGCCGCCACAAGCGAACTGGCGTTATAACTTTCAACCCGAGCAAAACTCTGCCGAGCAACGTCTGTTAGACGACTTCTTAATTCCTAAAGATTGGCTAGATTAGCGCCTAACCTAATATATATTAAAAGAACCTATTTAAAAAATTATGCACTTTACCGTTTAGCTATTATTAGCCCTATTGGATAGGGCAGTAGCTACTATGATTTCATTCGTCTATGCGAACTGTTTTTATTTTTTACAATCATACAGACCGTAATGAAGCCTAGTTCGTATTCTGCAAATACAAGCTTTACCGATAACACCAAAATTGGAATACATAACGGGGTTGAGTAATCTATCTTAGATGGCTAGATATGTGACATTCATCACAAAAATAGATTATGGATTATATTTTTTACCCTTAATCACACTAAAGCATCAATTCTCAGCTGTGACTGCAGATACATTAAAATAATTACTCAAACGTTAAAGATGCAACAATAATTATGACGTACAACTGGAGTTACCTATTATGTTTCGGTCATTAAAAGCACAGATTTACATGTTCGCCTTCGTACCCTTTATTTTAGTGGCTTTAGTCGGCGTTTTTGTACAGCTAAAAACTTTAGAGAGCATCAAAGCAGATGTCTCAACAATTTCTGAACAAGCCATTATTGAGGTTGAGAAGCGTCGCCTTGTGACGGTACTAGACTCCGCCATGAGCATTATTCAGCCTTATGTTGATATGCCAGGGAAGACTGGTATGGAAGATGCGCTAGCTTTGCTTTATACCTATCGTTTCGATAATGGCATCGGTTATCTGTTTACCTACGACGGTACAGGCACCCTCCTAATGAGTGGGTCGGGCAATGGGATAGGTAAAAACTTCATTAACAATAAAGATAAAGCAGGTAACTATTTAGTACAAAATCTTTTAAAGGCGGCGCAATCAGGCGAAGGATTTACCAGTTACTTTTTCCCGAAAAAAGGCGAAACTGAGCCCTCTGAAAAATACAGCTATGCTATTTGGATAGACAAGTGGGATGTTGCCGTAGCAACAGGCTTCTTTATTGACGGTACCGAATCATTGTTAGAAAACATTGATAACGCATTGGTCAAGTCTGAACGCATGGCTCTCGGCCAAAGCCTTTTAGTAATTTTAGCCTTATCCTCAGTAGTGGCGACCGTGGTGTTCTTTTCTGTTCGCGCCATATTGTCAGCTCTCTATTCGTTAAAGACAGCCGTGAAGCACCTTGCTGATGGCGAAGGCGACTTAACGACTCAACTACCTTCCAGCTCACTAGATATTTTGGACGATATCTCGAAAAACTTTAATCGCTTTTTATCGAGCATGGCCAATGACATCATCACGCTGAAAAATGCCTGCCACCAACTTAACGAAGTCGCCGATATTTCGCGTAATCAACATGAAATTCTAGCCTCTTCGTCAAACCAACAGATTGAAGAAACCACCAGCACTGCAGCGGCGATTGAGCAGATGTCATCAACTGCCGTAGAGATTGCCAACAATGCAGAAAACACCCGCACCTCGGCAGAAAGCACTGACCAAGAAGTACAAAATGTCCTAAAGCAGGTACAAATCTCTGGTGATGAATTAAACGGCCTTAATTCCGTTTTAAGCAGTGTTGAAAGTTCAGTTCAAGAACTTGGTGGTAACGTCGAAGAGATCAATTCGGTGTTAGGTGTCATTCAGGGTATTTCGGAACAAACCAATCTATTAGCGCTTAACGCTGCTATCGAAGCGGCTCGTGCTGGCGAATTAGGCCGAGGTTTTGCCGTGGTTGCCGATGAGGTACGAAACCTAGCCCAACGCAGCCAGCAAAGCACCATCGAAATTCAAACCATCTTGGATAAATTGCAACAGAGTGCCGACAAAACCATTCAGGATATGACCAATACCTCGGAGCAACGCACTCGAGTAATTGAGGCTATGGATACCATTACTGCCATTATAAACTCCAGCTCAGAATCCATTAAGCACCTAACCAACATGAATATTGATGTTTCTAACGCAGCCAACCAGCAGTCTGAAGTGGTTAATGAAATGGCCAACAAAATCAGTGGTATTGCTGAGATTGCCGAAACCATCGGCCAAAGCTCGCAAGAAACCAGTAAGCAGTTTAATCGTTTAGAGGATCAATCCCAGCTTATTCAACAAGTTGCCAATAAATTTAAAACGCAATAACTCAATAAACTTGCACTAACCACAGCCATTGAGGCTGAAAATAGTGGGAAGTGCTCGGTAACTGGAGAGTCTATCGTTAATCGGCGATAAACTCTCCAGCGATAGTTTGGAGGCAGCAAAAAAATACGACCAACCTTCAGGGGCGGGTGTAACTCAAAGACTCGATCAATTTACCGTCGCCTAGCCAGGAAGCTGTGCGCTGACGCGACCGACTGCCGATAACAATGCTTGTAAATTAGCGGTTGTGGTGTCTTCATGAATCGCCACTGCAACCGACTCGATACCATCGACATCGATACTCAAGCAGGCAATCGCGTCCGAGTCAGTACCCTGTCGTAATGCATGCTCATCGAACTGGGTCACCTTGACGCTGACTTGGAAGTGCTTACCAACAGCATCCGCCAGTGCTTCTAATGCGCCTTGGCCAACGCCTTTCAACGCCAACGGCTCTGTGGCTTCAATTCTAAAGGTTGCTTGCGTCGCTTGGGCTGATGACGTCAAATCATAACCGCTTAGGTTCCAACTTTGCGGAATGGCAAGAAAATGCTCATCGAATAAAGCCTTGATCTGAGCGCTCGATACCTCTGCGCCAGCTTTTTCTGCAACAGACTGAACAACCTTGCTGACATGACCGTGCAGCCACTTAGGCAATTCAATGCCATAGTCTCGTTCCAATACGTGCGCCACACCACCTTTACCAGACTGGCTGTTGATACGCACAACGGCTTCATAATTACGGCCAAGATCAGCTGGATTAATCGGCAAATAGGCCACTTCCCAGTGCGGTACTTGATGGTCGTTGTGGTATTGCAAAGACTTGCGGATAGCATCCTGATGCGAGCCAGAAAACGCTGTATAAACTAGCTCACCGACCCAAGGGTGACGCGGGTGAACCGGCAAATCGGTACATTCGGTGTAGACATCGATCATCTCTTGCACATCGCTAAAATCGAGTGTCGGATCAATGCCTTGCGAGTAAAAATTCATCGCCAATGTCACCAAGTCCATATTGCCTGTTCGCTCGCCATTGCCAAACAAGGCACCTTCGACTCGATCAGCACCAGCCATTAAACCCAACTCCGTCGCGGCAACACCACAGCCTCGATCGTTATGCGTGTGCAAGCTCACAGCTATGTGCTCTCGCTGATGTAAACCGCGGCACATATATTCAATTTGGTCGGCATAAACATTCGGTGTCGCCATCTCAACCGTTGCGGGCAAGTTAATAATGACGTGACGGCCCTGCTGCGGTTGCCAGACATCAATGACTCGGTTACAGACCTCAAGAGCATAATCGACTTCAGTACCGGTAAAGCTTTCCGGCGAATATTCAAACGCCCACTCACTTTGAGGATACTTGGCGGCATAATCCTGCACCCACTTGGCACCCTGAACGGCAATATCGGAAACCTGATCTTGGCTCATGCCAAAGGTTTGCTCACGCTGCACCGTTGAGGTGGAATTATAAACATGGATGATGGCGCGCTTTACCCCAACCATCGATTCGAAGGTACGCTCGATAAGATGCTCTCGCGCCTGCGTTAACACCTGAATGGTGACGTCATCAGGAATTAAATTTTCTTCGATAAGCCGGCGTGCAAAATCAAATTCTGGTTGAGCCGCGGCAGGGAAACCAATTTCAATTTCTTTAAAGCCCAGCTTGACCAGCAACTTAAACATTTTCACCTTTTGCTCGACATTCATTGGCTTCACCAATGCCTGATTACCGTCGCGCAAATCGACACTGCATAAGGTTGGCGCTTTGGTCAGCTGTTGATCAGGCCAGGTGCGATCTTTCAGGGAAAGGGCCGGATAAGCACGATACTTGGTATGGTCAAATGAGCCGGCATCCGCCATTTGTTGAGCGACAGATTGTGTTTTTGGTTGACTGGTCATACTTTCCCCTCATGAATCTCTAAAACCGGAAAAGGCACCCTTAGGTGCCTTAGAATAAACATTTAAATAAGCACTCTCGGTAAAGAGCATATAATTGCGGGTCACAATAGCGCTGCCGGCGTCACCTAAAGGTCATAGGTTTTGCATCGTTACCTCAGGGTAAGAAGTAACCAGGCGGTATTTTATTTAATGACTGTTTTATTCAATAACAAACAGTATAAGGAGCTTGCGCCGCAATGTCCGTGCGTTATTCGCTTATATTTCACTATTTACGCGATTTTGTTGCTAAGATATTAAAATACTAGCAATTTTTAATTATCCGAGGTGCTCTATGAGCGAATCTTCTTCGCTAGACCGCTTTGATCGCGAAATTCTACAGCTGCTACAAATTGATGCTGGCTATTCAAATCAAGAAATCGCAGAAAAGGTCGGCTTATCAGCCTCGCCCTGTTCTCGGCGCATCAAAAGCCTAGAAGAGCGAGGCTTCATCGATCGACGCATTACGTTGGTGAATCGCAAAGCCATCAATCTCAATCTTATTGCCATCATTAATATTCGGATGGATCGCCATACGCCAGACCGCTTTGAGCGCTTTGAAAATGCCGTCGCAAACATCGATGAAGTCATTGAATGCATCCTAGTCACCGGCCAAGACGCAGACTACCAGCTGCGCATTGCAGTACCGGATATGGAGGCTTATCACACCGTATTGCTAAACAGCATCACCACCATTGAAGGCGTTGTTGGTGTGCATTCCAGCTTCGTACTACGCGACATTATTAAAGCCAAGCCATTACCGTTGAATTATTTACGCTAATCAGAAAAAGGTTGCGTCAAAAGCCATTAGCGGCCAATTTTTATTCGGGTATACTGGCCGTTTCCCACTATGAGACAGACTACATCACTGTGATTAATCTATTAAAATCTCGCCTGCTATTCATTGCGCCCATCCTTATTTTGGGCTCAATTCTCGACCGTATTACCAAACTATGGGCGGTTAATTTTCTGCAAGGCGAGCCAAGCGTCAGCTATTTTTCTAATTTTATTCGCATCACCTATGCCGAAAATACCGGTGCTTTCTTAGGCTTAGGTTACAACCTGCCACCTCAAGTCCGATTTTGGCTACTAACTGCAACCGTCGGATTATTTCTGCTTGGCCTAATTGTGTACCTGTTTATCGGTAAAGAGGTTGATAAAACCAGCATCGTCTCATTAAGTCTTATTTTTACCGGCGGCTTTAATAACTTTATTGACCGAGCGTTTAACGACGGCGCTGTGGTCGATTTTCTAAATATGGGTATTGGCAGCTTACGCACCGGTATTTTCAATGTCGCTGATATGTACATTATGGCAGGCGCCGCATTACTCATCGTTGGCCAATTCCTATTCGAGAGAAAGTCTCGTACCCAGGAAGCTGGCTAGTGGCGAGCGTTGAGCTTTTGGGCAAACAGATCACGCCTGGGAAAATCGTCTGCATCGGCCGCAACTATGTTGAACATATAGCGGAGTTGAATAACGAAGTCCCCGAAAACATGGTGTTTTTTAACAAGCCCGCAAGCAGCATAGGCAATACTCTGATTGCTTTTCAGAACGAGCCGATTCACTTTGAAGCCGAGCTTTGCTTTATTTTCCAGCAGGCAAAGCTCGCCTCTGTCGGCTTCGGTTTAGACCTCACAAAAAGAAACCTACAAAGCCAATTAAAGAGCAAAGGGTTGCCATGGGAGCGTGCTAAAGCCTTTCAAAATTCGGTTGTTTTTAGTCCATTTGTACCGCTAGAGGCACCGCTTGAGCAGTTAAGCTTCAGCCTCCATATTGACCAACAGCTGCAACAGCAAGGCAATATTGAGCTAATGATTAATAAGCCGACGGCTATCGTTAAAGAGCTCGAACAGTTTTCACCCTTACAGGACGGCGACATCCTGATGACCGGCACACCAAAAGGCGTAGGCCAGATCATCGCCGGGCAGCAATTCACTGGCCGCATTCTGTTAAATGACAGGGTTATTATTGAGCAACACTGGCAAGCGATTTAACGCCGCAGAGCTCTTAGACACTTCCAAACCTTCCGCCGATAGCAACTTTCCTGTTAAAGCTAGAGAATACGCAACCGACTCAGGTCCTCATCAAATATCAGGGTACCCTTTAGCGTTGAGAACTGGATAATAGCCGCCTTTATTCATCCACAATGCTCTGAATTTGCGATTCAGGGGGCAAAGAGGAAGATGAGATGTCATCACAAATCGTAGTTTGTGCACTCTATAAATTTGTGCGCTTAGATAACTTTGAACAGTTACGGCAGCCGTTGCAGGCGGTCATGGAACAACACCAAGTCAGAGGCACTCTGCTGCTGGCTGAAGAAGGTATTAACGGTACTATTGCTGGCCACCGATACGGTATCGACGCCGTATTGGCTTGGTTAAAGCAAGATGATCGACTCGCCGATATTTCTTACAAAGAAAGCTTTGACGATAACATGCCGTTCTATCGCACCAAGGTGAAACTGAAAAAAGAGATCGTCACCATGGGTGTTGAAGGGATCGATCCAAACCAGGTTGTCGGTACCTACGTTAAGCCTAAAGATTGGAACGCCCTAATCAGCGACCCTGATGTTGTGTTGGTTGATACTCGTAACGATTACGAAGTGCAAATCGGTACTTTTAAAGGCGCGATCAATCCCAAAACAGAAACCTTCAGGGAATTCCCTGACTACGTTGCTGAAAATTTAGACCCAGAAAAAAACAAAAAGGTGGCGATGTTTTGCACCGGCGGCATTCGCTGCGAAAAGTCTACTGCCTATTTGAAAGAGCAGGGCTTTGAAGAGGTTTATCACCTTGAAGGCGGTATCCTGAAGTATCTAGAGGAAGTTCCAGAACAAGATACTCTCTGGCAGGGCGACTGCTTTGTTTTTGATAACCGAGTTGCGGTTAATCATAACCTGAGCAAAGCCGATTACGATCAGTGCCACGCTTGTCGCATGCCGATCACCGAACAGGACATGCAATCTGAGCAGTACATCAAGGGCGTGTCATGCCCACACTGTTACGGCAAGGTTTCTGACGAGCAGCGCGCTCGCTTTGAAGAGCGGCAAAAGCAGATTGAACTGGCCCAGCAACGTGGTGAAGCTCATATTGGTTCAGATGCAACCTCAGCATTAATAAAGCGTAAGCAGCAAAAAAAGCTATACAAAGAAGCGCAAGCTAAAACAAAACAGAAATAAAGACGTCGTTTACGTCTTGTTAATCACTGGCGACCATTAGGGTCGCCATATTGTTCCATCGCTGGTATAGGAATCTCTGATGACGGCACTCAGTGTTAACCTGAACAAAATCGCCTTACTTCGTAACTCTCGCGGTCACGACGAGCCTAACGTCGTTGCGTTTGCGAAAAAATTTATCGATCTTGGAGTGACGGGTATTACCATTCATCCACGTCCAGACGAGCGCCACATCACTCGCCAAGATGCGATCGATTTAGGCAACCTAATTGCACCTTTAAAGGGTATTGAGCTAAATATTGAGGGCTATCCGTCTGAGGAATTTTTGCAGCTTATTGAAGCGGTAAAACCAGACCAAACAACACTAGTTCCCGACTTACCAGGGCAACTAACATCGGATCATGGTTTTGATTTCAATACTCAGGCTGAGTTTTTAGCGCCGATTTTATCGCGACTAAAACAAACCGGTACACGTATCTCGGTGTTCTTAGACCCTGATCTTGAACAGGTGAAGATGGCGGCAAAATCGGATGCAGATCGCATTGAGCTATATACCGAGGAGTACGCTCGCACATTTATAAGTGCAGATCATGATGAGGTGCATCAACGCTACCAAGCCGCTGCGTTATTAGCGCAAGAGCTGGGCTTGGCTGTTAACGGTGGTCACGATTTAAACCTCAACAACCTGAAAAAGTTTGTCTCTATTCCCGGCATTCTAGAGGTTTCGATCGGTCACGCCCTGATCATCGAATGTTTAGAGCAGGGCATGAACAGTGTGGTTGAGCAATATTTAGCTATTTGTCAGCATTCTGCTTAAGCTTATTAAGTCGCCTGCAGTCTGCTGATCAAAAGACTGCTAGGCGTAATAATAGATACCAAGGGCAACGAGTATGCCCAGCAATAAGCCTGCAAATACTTCCTGTAAGCTGTGGCCAATACGCTCACGAAAACGCTGCATGACCAAGCGACCACGGTCTGGACCTTTTTCACGTGCCAATTCACTCAGCGCTCGTAGCTCCTCGATAATGATATTCAACGCCGCGGCATGACGTCCGGCGGCTAAACGAACACCCATGGCATCGTAAGCGACGACGCAGGCAAATACCGCTGCGATAGTAAAGACGCTGGAATCAAAACCATCATGCAGACCAACACCCATCGCTAATGCTGAAACTGTAGCGGAGTGACTACTAGGCATTCCACCGGAGGCAAAGAGCACCTCAGGCTTAATACTGCGACCTTGAATACCTTGGATAATCGCCTTAGCAAGCTGAGCCGATAAATTACCAAAAAAAGCGGCCCATAATGGGTACGAAAATACTGTCATTCGTCTTTATACCTTTCTATTTAATACTGGACTAGTTAATAACAAGCTAGCCAAAAAACAACCAAACACCAACAGCCATCATCAGGCTGCCAGCTATGCGATTCAGTAATCGTACATTGGATGACTTTTGCAATAATCGATTTAACGACTGTCCGCCTAAGGCGTAGGTCAGTAAAGCGGACCATTCAATTAATAAAATAATCGCCACCAGTAACGCTAACTGCGGCGCTAAGGGTAAAGAATCATCTAAAAAGGGCGGCAATAACACCATAAAAAAGGCCCAACCCTTTGGGTTTGCGATGGCGGTAAAAAAACCCTGAACAAATAAAGCTCTACGTGTTGCCGAAGAACTTGCTGTATCGTCCAATTCAGAAATTGCCAATTTGCCTCGCGAGCGCCACATTTCGACACCCAACCAGAGCAGGTATAAACCTCCCACCCACTTAAACAGGTAAAAGGCCCACGGTACACTCAATAATAGTGCGGCAACACCCAACACCGAAGCAACCGCGACAGCACCAACAGCAATCAATTCACCCAACATCATCCAAAGCGTACGTCGCACACCAATGGTGATACCCAACGTCATCGATAGCGTCATGCACATCCCTGGCGTAAAGGAGACGAACAAAAAGGTCGGGATAAAGGCCGCCATTAAAGCCGTATTTAACATTGGAAAACCTCGTGGAATGGGTAGTTAGGCCGAAAAACGATACCAATCAGTGAGACACTTGCTGACTGGCTAAAACAGCCATACCGAGACGAACATGAAGGTCGGCAGCCTTGGGCAGGTTAATAAGTATTTGCTCAGCTAGCTGATCTGGCCGCAACTTAAGCGACTTTTCTTCAATGTAATTTTTGGCTTTTTCAGGGCTGGTAAAGAAAGTTAGCGCAAATACCTGAGTCGCTAACTCTTCGCGTAATTCGTCTGGTGTTAACGCAGACCAAAGAGATGAAATGCATTGATAGCCGCGCTCAAAACCCTGACTAAAACTATTCATTGCACTGCCTTCTGCAATGGCCAACAGAGGATCAGTTTCTGTTGGTAGAGCGTACTTTTGTTGCTCCATTCGTGATTTGGAATGCAGCTGATAAGAAATTAATAAATTAAAGCTATCACCCGGAGTTTCATCGGGTAATTCAATCAGTGGCATCAACTCCGCTAACCATTCGGTAGGAGAGATATCGGCTGGGGCACTATTAATCGCAAATAAAAAACCATTAATGGTTTCCATCGCAGGATACATATCAGTCTCAGCTATACGATCTTGACGCTTTAATAATTCAAAACGCTCAATCAGGCCATCCAACGACTGGCGATAGCTTAAACTTTTAATCCATGGATCCGACATCTCTTTACCTTCTATATAAAGCGCATTCATCAATACGTAAATGACTCAAACTCTAGGGCGAGCGTGATCCAGCTCGCCATCCTGTCTAGCCACCGGATTTTTTAACCTGATAACCCTTGTCGCTCAGTAAGCTATACAGCAAGTCACGACAATCGCCCTGAATTTCAATGACGCCATCCTTTACCGTACCGCCCGTACCGGCTTTCGTTTTTAACTCTTTTGCTAATTTTTTTAGCTCATCTGGCGCCAGCAATACACCCGTAACCAGAGTCACTCCCTTACCTTTTCGGCCTTTTGTCTGTCGACTTAAGCGAACAATGCCATCTCCCTCAGGAATTGTCGCCTGAGCACAAACGCAATCAGCAATTGGCTGATCGCAATCGGGACAAATTCGACCAGACTCGGTGCTGTAAACCCGAGAGCCAGTATTCAGTAAGGCGTCTAAGTCGTTAAGGCTAGATAGGTTTTTTTTAGGCATAACAAAGCATCGTTGAAACAGGGTTAATAGTTGAAACAGAGCTATGTAATTAACACAGGATCAATAACATCAAGCTGGATTGCAGTGACATACGCCATCAAAATAAAGCGATACATCAGCGACTCATTAATGACTTAAAGCATCATTAATGAGTCGATTTTTCAGCTAACGATTAAACAATATCCAACAGTTCAACTTCAAAAATAAGCGCCTGATAAGGACCAATCGCACCGCCGGCACCCTGAGCACCGTAAGCAAGGTTATGTGGAATATAAAGCTTCCACTTATCGCCTGGTACCATCAGCTGTAACGCCTCGGTCCAACCGGGAATTACACCATTAACAGCAAATTCAATTGGCTCACCACGGTCTACTGAGCTATCAAATACCTCACCACTGATTAAAGTACCGTGATAATGCGTTTTAACCGTTGAGTTAATCGCTGGCTTCTTAGCACTTTCATCGCCAGACTTAATTACTTCGTACTGTAAGCCAGAAGCGGTTGTGGTAACGCCTTCTCGCTTAGCATTTTCTTCAAGAAACGCCTGGCCTTCACCGGCTAGTTGCTTCTCTTTTTCTGCCTGAACCGACTCCATACGCTCGCGAATCACTTCATAAGCCTTTTGCATATCCATTGGATTAATCGGATCTGCGACTTCAGTAAAAGCGTCTCTAACACCTTCAGCTACGGCTTCAATATCTAAGCCTTCGAAAGGTTGTTGCAATAATTGATTGCCCATTTGGCGACCAATGCCATAGCTGACTTGACGTTCTGGAGTATCGTATTTAGACATATTAATCCTGTTTTTCGGCGTTAAAATTTTGGCCGCGAAGTGTACCACATTGAATAAAAGCTGCATTTATTCCTATTTCAATGCGTCGCAACAGCCTGCACTGGCTATCCAAACGAGCTCACTAACAGACAAAACCTAACCAACGAACGCACTGAATAAAGCTGTGTGTAAGCCTTTGGATAACCCCAGCATAAGCTTGTTATATCCTATGAACGAACGGTGAATAGTCTGTGGATTAAAAATACGCAACAAACATTTTACTCAGCCAATAGTATTCCGCCTGTATTACACTTATGGTTAGCAAAATCGACTTTGCTTACACTCATCCACGCAATCTAGTCAGAGACTCCTATGCAATACCTTGAAGAATTTATCCAAGCGAAAGATGGCCATGACATTCCGGTGAGGCTTTGGCGGCCAAACCGAGTGGAACGTCTATTAGTCATTGTTCATGGCATGGCCGAATATTGTGAGCGCTATGCTGCCTTTGCTGACTGGCTAACCGAATCCAACATCGCAGTGGTTACCCTAAACTTGCGCGGTCACGGCATGGATTGTAACGATGATGAGCTAGGTTACTTTGGTGAAAAAGATGGCTGGCAATTATTGCTAGCAGATATTCATGCGACGATAGAATTTGCCAAACAAGAATTACCTAATGTACCGATAACGCTATTTGGTCACAGCATGGGTTCATTTTTGGCGCAAAATTATATTCAACAATACCCACAACAATGTGAGCAGCTAATTCTAGGTTCTACGAATCGAGTCAATCGCAGCCAAATAAGCAGTGCTTTGTTTTTAGTGTCGTTACTAAAGCGAGTCAAAGGTAGCAGGGCACACAGCTCACTGGTTGAATGGTTGGTTTTTGGCCGCTTTAATCGACGTTTCAAACCAAATATGAGCGACAATGATTGGCTCAGCCGAGATGCCGAACAGGTCGAAGCCTATACCCTAGACCCCTTTTGCGGCTTCCCCTGCAGCTTATCGATGTGGCAGGATTTGTTTAATGGCATGTTATCGATTGATATCAAAAACTGGCCAAGCGAATGTAAGCTTCATCTACTTTCCGGTAGCGATGATGCGCTGGGTGAATTTGGCCAAGGCATTACGATACTAGCCAACAACATTAAAAAGCAGGCGTTACGGCTAACAACTTTCCGGCTGTATCAAGAAGCTCGCCATGAATTGCTCAACGAAACCAACGCCATGCAAGTTTGGCAGGATATTCGTGATATCACGCTCACTGGCAAGCTAAAAGAAGTGTAGCTAGGCTATCAGCCTATTGTCTGAGCTAATAGATGATCAATAATAGGGATGTCAGCAGCGCTCCATGGCAGCTGCTGCAATTCTGACAACGGCAGCCAACGAATAAGATCGTGATCGACACAGTTGAAATCGCCGCATAACCAACGAACTTGAAAGGCATGCAGATCGATTATTTTATCCGGATAACGATGTCGTGAGGTTAACAAAAAGCGTTCTACTCGAACCTCAATAGCAAGCTCTTCTGCAAGCTCTCGCACTAAACACTGCTCAAGCGTTTCACCCAATTCCAACTTGCCACCAGGAAACTCCCAGTAGCCAGCATGTTCCTTATGGGCAGCACGGCGAGCACAACAAATACGATCATCTTTGACGATTACTGCTGCTGTGACGTCTATTATCACTGGCGGCATCAAACGATTCCTTTACGCCAAGCGGCTAATACACGATCAAAATAATCAGAATCATTGGTGCCCTGAACCAAAATCGAAGCGCCATGCAATGTCGCCAATAATTGGCTTGCCAATAGCAACCCTTCGGCTTCATCAACAGCATTTAAACGCATAAACACCTGAGTCAACCAATTCAGTAATAATTCATAAAACTGAGCCAGCTCAGTTGCTACTCGCTCGGGCAATAGCGGTTTATCAGCGGTTAAAATGGTACACAGACTCATATTGTGTTGATCGACTATCTTGCCTTTGAAGCCTGCGATAAAGCCTTCTAATAACTCAATTGCCGATTTAGCGTCACTCATCGGATCAGGTAGTTGCTGCGCAAATTGCTCGGTATAGCGCTCCATAACAGCCGCCACTAAATCACCCTTGGTAGGGTAATGATAATGAACACTGGCACTTTTAATGCCGACCTCTTCGGCAATATCACGAAAACTAAAATTGCCGTAACCCGATTCGATAATAAAGCTTTCACCGGCGTCCAATAATCTTTGTTTTGTGCTTTGTTTATCTACGCTCATCGATACCTACTGTTTTGAAACTTATCTATCACTTGGTAGATATTCTATTGACCTACCCTAAAGCTACAAGCTATATTTTACCTATCAAGTGGTAGATAGATTATATAGGTGGTTCAATATGACTTACGATGTTGTCGTGTTAGGTAGTGGTCCTGGCGGTTATGCTTCGGCGTTTCGAGCAGCCGATTTAGGTTTAAAAGTCGCGCTCATTGAACGCTATAAAACTCTTGGGGGTGTTTGTCTCAATGTTGGCTGCATTCCCTCTAAGGCGTTATTGAGTGTTGCAGGTAAGATTCGCAGCGCTGAACAAACAGACAAGGGCATTAGTTTTTCAAAACCTACTATTGACCTTGAAGCCATTCGCCAACATCGCCAAACCACTGTCGATACTCTGACAAACAATCTAGCGTTAATGGCAAAAGGCCGTCATGTCGATGTTTATTACGGTGAGGGAAAGTTCGTCAGCACCACAGCAATGACCGTTAGCAACCAAAAAGTTCAGACAAGCCTAGAGTTTAAACATGCCATCATTGCGGTTGGCTCAAAAGCTATTAAATTGCCTTTCATTCCTCACGATGATCCTCGTGTACTCGATGCTACCAGTGCACTGCAATTAGAGCGTATTCCAAAGCACTTACTCGTCATCGGTGGCGGTATTATTGGTTTAGAAATGGCAACGGTGTATCAAGCACTCGGTGCTGGAGTAACGATTGTTGAATTAGGCAACCAAATCATGACCGGTGCCGATAAAGATTTAGTACGGGTTTTTCAACAGGCGAATAAAGACAAATTCAACTTCTTAACCCAAACTCAGGTGACTGACGTGACAGCAACACCAGAGTCACTCAAGGTATCAATGACCAACAAAGACGATGGATTCTCTCTAGACGTTGATGCGGTACTGGTTTCTATTGGTCGATCGGCTAATGGCAATACCTCTAATATTGCAGAAATTGGCGTTAAAACCGACGATCGAGGCTTTATTCTAACTGACGATCAAGGACGAACATCTGTCGAACATATTTTTGCCATTGGTGATGTGACTCATGGGCCAATGCTTGCTCATAAAGCAGCTCATCAAGGCCATATTGCAGCCGAAGTCATTGCTGGACATTCAGCTCATTTTCAAGCCTTAGCGATTCCATCCATTGCTTATACTTATCCAGAAGTTGCTTGGGTAGGGCTTACAGAAGAGCAGGCAAAAACACAAAACATAGCCTTCAAAACCGCTGTTTTCCCATGGAGTGCCAGTGGCCGTGCTATTGCAGCTGGCAATGCTGCAGGAAAAACAAAACTTATTTATGAGCAAAAAACCGAACGACTGCTCGGTGCTGGCATCGTAGGCGATCATGCTGGTGAATTACTGGGCGAGTTAACCTTAGCAATAGAGTTTGGCGCAACCTTAGAAGATATTGCACTAACAATCCACGCTCATCCCAGCTTGCATGAAACCATTGGACTGGCGGCAGAACTTGGAGCTGGCACCATTACTGATTTGCCAAATAAAAAAGCGCTGCTCAGTCACAGCAATTAGAATTAGCTACCTGCAGCTGCCTATAAAAACCTTACTTACCGATACAAAAGCTACTAAAAATTCGGCCAAGCAGATCATCGGAACTGAATTCTCCGGTGATCTCATTTAATGCATTCTGTGCAAATTTTAAATCTTCAGCCAATAACTCACCGGCGGAATAACCCTGTAATTGTTGCAGACCGTTTTGCAGAGCAGCTTCAGCCTGTGATAACGCATCCAAATGACGCTTCCGCGCTATAAAGCCAGACTCGTGCAAGCCTTCAAAGCCCATCAGTTGTTTAAGGTGCTGTTTAAGATCATCAACGCCTAAACCCTGCTTGGCTGATAACCTAATGACAGGGATCTCCTGAGCATCAATGCCGGGCTGCTCAACGGTCATATCGATTTTATTGCGTATCACCGTTATTTTGGCTTCTGGAGGTAACCGATCGATAAAATCTGGCCATATTTTAGCTGGATCAGTTTCGTCAGTGGTTTTTGCATCGACTAAAAATAAAATGCGATCGGCGGTTGCGATCTCTTCCCACGCACGCTCGACACCAATCTTTTCAACAACGTCCGGTGCATCACGCAAGCCGGCGGTATCGATTAGGTGTAAGGGCATGCCATCGATATGAATATGCTCTTTTAACACGTCACGCGTAGTGCCGGCGATATCGGTAACAATCGCCCGTTCGTGACCAGCTAATGCATTCAGCAAGCTCGATTTACCGGCATTTGGGCGACCTGCGATAACCACTCTCATGCCTTCGCGCATCAATTGACCTTGATTCGCCGCCTGCTTAACGCGCTCCAGTTGCTCAATAATCGTAACCAGATCGGCTTCAACCTTACCGTCAGATAAAAAATCAATTTCCTCTTCAGGAAAATCAATCGCCGCTTCAACATAAATACGAAGCTGGATAAGCTGTTCAACCAGCTGATGGATTTGCTTAGAAAACACGCCTTTTAACGATCGAACGGCAGAGCGGGCGGCTTCTTTAGAACTGGCATCAATTAGATCCGCAATGGCCTCAGCCTGAGCTAAATCCATCTTGTCATTCAGAAATGCACGCTCAGAAAACTCTCCCGGACGCGCTAATCGACAACCCTGCTGAGTAATAGACTCCAGCAACAGCTCTAAAATAACTGGGCCGCCATGACCTTGAAACTCGACAACATCTTCACCAGTAAACGAATTCGGTCCTGGAAAATACAGACTAATGCCTTCATCAATAACAGCACCGTCAGTGTCGTAGAATTCACCATAATGGGCGTACCGAGGTTTAGGAGAGTGCTTTAAAATTTGCTCGGCAATGCTCAAAGCAGCAGGGCCTGACACCCGAACAATACCGACACCGCCACGCCCTGGCGCAGTAGCAACTGCTGCGATGGTTTCTTTTGTCATTTGATTTTTAGACTCTCTTAACCCAACTCTTGAAGACACATTTGAAACAATACTGCAGGCATAAAAAAAGCAGACAATGCCTGCTTTTTATACAGCATCAGCTAATGTTAGTCAGCGGACTTTTTAGCTTCTGCTCGTTCAATGCTCTTATTAACAATAAATTGCTGAACAATAGTAATGATGTTGTTGCTCAACCAGTAAAGTGTCAGACCGGCTGGGAACCACAAGAACATAAAGGTAAACATAACAGGCATTAACTTCATAATTTTAGCCTGCATTGGATCCATTGTTGGCTGCTGCTGCATTTGCATCTGAATAAACATAGAGACACCCATCAACAGAGGCAGAACAAAGAACGGATCTTTAACTGATAAATCAACAATCCAGAACATAAAGGGTGATTGACGTAATTCAACCGACTCCATTAACGTCCAGTACAGTGCAATAAAGATTGGCATTTGCAGGATCATCGGTAAGCAACCACCTAATGGGTTTAGCTTTTCCTTCTGATACAGCTTCATCATTTCTTGGCTCATGCGTTGACGATCGTCACCAAACTGATCCTTTAACTGCTGAATCTTAGGTGTGAACTTACGCATTTTAGCCATAGAACGGTAAGAAGAGGCCGTTAATGGGTACAAAATAGTTTTTACTGTCAGGGTCATTAAAACAATGGCCCAACCCCAGTTACCAACCAATGAATGGATAAAGTCGAGCAACTTGAATAACGGCTGTGCAATCCACCATAACCAGCCGTAATCGACGGTTTTTTCTAGGTTACTGGCTAAATCAGCGAGTACAGACTGCTTTTTAGGGCCAACATAAAATTCGCCAGATAGGCTAACTGTCTCGCCTGGAGCAATCGCAAACGAAGATGATTTATAGCCCGCATAATACAATCCGTTACTCTTTAATGCGTAGTAGCTGTTTTCACCTTGTGTCGCAGGGACCCAAGCAGATAAGAAGTAGTGCTGCTGCATTGCTAACCAGCCGTTTGCACTACGAGCTGAGAAATCTTCATCATCTAGATCTTTAAAGGATACTTTTTCATAGGCTGAGCCATCTGTTGAAAAGGTTGCACCCAAATAAGATTTTTTACCGATACCGGCCTGTGTTGGATCTTCTGAGCTATCTCGCTTGATCTGTGCAAAAAGCGTTGTATAACGCGTTTCAGCGGCGTTATTGGTTATTTCATGGCGAATATGAATAACGTAACTAGAACGATTTAGCGTAAATACTTTATTAACTGTTAGGCCGTTTTCAGCGGTGTGGCTTAAAACAACGTTGAGTTCATCTTGGCCGTCCGCCATACGATAAACAGCCTCAGCAGATTGGTAACGCGCACGATTACCAGTATCGATACCATGATCACCCACTAAACCACTTTGAGCGACGTAATATCGATCTTCAGTTTCTAATATTTTAAACGGGATGTTTGGAGTAGATAACGCATTCGGGTATTGAGGCAGTGCGGCTAACTCAATATCACCACCGGTGAGATTGATATTAATATTTAACGTATCTGTAATAACTGAAACAACATCGCCTTGCGTTGAATTCTCAGTACTCACAGCTTGATCAGTCGGAATGGAAGACGTCGCCGTTGGGATATCGTTAAACGAAGACCCTTCTGTAGGAATCACAACTGATTGGTTTGTAGATTGCTCTGCGGTCGCTGAATAGTCATTAGACCACTGTAAAATCATAATATAAGAAACAATTGCCAAGCCGACAATCAGGATAATTCGACGAACGTCCATAAATAGATTCCGATTTAATGATAACTAAGATTTTTCATCTTCATAAAAGCGCCGAAATGGTACCTGTGACTAGGCATTTTTACTAGGGCTAATCAGAGCTTGGCTGATGAAGTGAACGCTTTATTGATTTTGTTTGTTGTGAACGCTTAGTTAACTTATTGAATTGTTTTTTTAGTAACTGCCGTACTTCTTCATTAGACAGCTTATCTATACCTTTACGGGCTAATATTATTATATCCATATCAGGAACTTCGGTATTGTGCAGCCGAAAATAGTCCTTGGTGACACGTTTAATACGGTTACGCTGGACAGCAAAGCGGATATTCTTTTTTGAAAATATAAAGCCAAGGCGGGAGTGTTTAAGGGTGTTAAAGCGTGCCAGCATTAAAAAATGCTCACATGGCGCTTTAACATCTACCTTATCAAAAACCGTCTGATAGTCTTTTGCGTTTAATAAACGCATCCCCTTAGGGTAACCAAACGGTTTTTCAGACATTACTTCAGTCTTAAGATTAAGCGCTTAGTGCAGCACGACCGCGTGCGCGACGACGAGCTAGAACTTTACGGCCATTCTTAGTTGCCATACGTGAACGGAAACCGTGGCTACGCTTACGCTTTAGATTACTTGGTTGAAAAGTACGTTTCATTGTTAGGTCTTCTCTAAATTTATTGGCTCACTTGGTGTTTGAGCCACCAAGTATGGTTTGAAACAAGGCAATAACCCCTGTTCCCATGAAATTTGGACGGCGGATTTTAAAGAATCATCCAAGATAAAGCAATGGTTGTTTTTTAAACAGAGTTAAGTGTCTTAGATAATAATTTAATGTTTAAGTATATATATGTTTTTTTATTATTTATTGTTAATTATTAAGCAGGCTATTTTCTGTTTATAACTTAAAAAAACTCAATAAAATCATATACTTATAAGTTTTATAACAACTGAATAATTAGCGTATAGGCTGGGTGGATATGGCCGGAAAGGTGTGTATAAATAGCTAAGTTATACACATGTGAAGTGTCCAGCGTCCATTCACAGGCTTATTAACTTTGTTATACGGTTGTTATGCACAGCCATTGCCGCGAATTTTTTTTCATATTATCGGGCCGATGTTTGCTTTAGCTTTAAATAGTCGCTGTTTTGGTTCAGTGGGGTTTAATACTAGAGACAGTTAATAGTCGCTTCCTTACTTGCTTCAGGCTGGTATCGCTTAGCGCTGTCAGTTAAAATGCTTTATCTTTTTTGGCTTTCCGGAGTCTTCGTGCAAGACGCTATTTGGCATCAATGCTTGGAGCAATTACGTTCTGAGTTACCGTCTCACCAATTTAATACCTGGTTACGACCTTTAACTGTGGATAATCGATCTGAACAGTTGGTGTTATTGGCGCCTAATCGCTTTATCGCGAATTGGGTTCGGGATAAGTATCGGCAACGTATTGAGTCGGTCGCTGAACAATATGGTTATGCTGGAAGCGTCTCTATTGAAATCGCTTCTGAAGTTACTCGAGCTGAGCCGGTGCGAAGTGGCTTAAATGTTAGTAGCGCTCCACAAAGTCATACCACTGTTAATGGTGTTTCTACACCTAATAGTGTTCCTGCATCGGCTGCGGTTATTGAAGGTCATGTAGTGACGGAAGCCGCCAGTGCCGCGCAGATTTCTGAGCAAGTAAAGCAAAGCGCAGCGTCGGTATCGATAGATGCTCCAGCGGTTAAAGCCAGTGATTCAGTGATTCAAACAACAGGCTCAAAGCGTGGTAAAAACCGAGTCCAGAGTTACCTTAATAAGTCTTTTACCTTTAAGTCGTTTGTTGAAGGTAAGTCGAATCAACTTGCCTTAGCGGCGAGCCAGCAGGTTGCTAAGAATAGCGGTGGTGCTTATAACCCACTCTTTATATACGGTGGCGTAGGTTTAGGTAAAACGCACCTTATGCAGGCTATTGGTAACGAGATTGTTGAACAAAATCCTTCAGCTAAAGTTGTGTATTTGCATTCAGAACGCTTTGTCGCTGATATGGTAAAAGCACTGCAACTTAATGCTATTGCAGAATTTAAAAAGTTTTATCGCTCGTTAGATGCGTTATTAATTGATGATATCCAGTTCTTCGCTAAAAAAGATCGCTCTCAAGAAGAGTTTTTTCATACCTTTAATGCTTTGTTGGAAGGTAATCAGCAAGTCATTTTAACCTGCGATCGTTTTCCTAAAGAGATCGATGGTTTAGAAGATCGTTTGAAATCTCGTTTTGGTTGGGGTTTAACTGTTGCGGTTGAGCCACCCGATTTAGAAACTCGAGTTGCCATTTTGATGAAAAAGGCCGAACAGGCGAAAATTATTTTACCTGCAGATGCTGCTTTCTTTATAGCGCAGCGTATTCGTTCGAATGTTCGGGAATTAGAAGGTGCGCTAAAGCGTGTTATCGCTAATGCGCAGTTTACCGGTTCGGCTATTAATACTTCCTTTGTTAAAGAGTCGCTAAAAGATTTATTGGCGTTACAGGATAAACAAGTCAGTATTGAAAACATTCAGCGTACAGTGGCGGAATATTTTAAAATTAAGATATCGGATTTATACAGCAAGCGTAGAAGCCGTAGTATTGCTCGTCCTAGACAGGTAGCAATGGCACTCGCTAAAGAATTAACCCAGCACAGCTTGCCTGAAATTGGTGAGGCGTTTGGTGGCAGAGACCACACAACTGTATTGCATGCTTGCCGTAAGGTTAAAGAGCTTCGCGAAACTAACCAAGATATTCGCGAAGATTATAATAATTTACTCAGAACATTGACCACCTGATAAGTAGGATGGAAAGAACTTTATGATTCAGTTTTCACTCGCACGTGAGCAACTATTAAAACCCCTTCAATTGGTAAGTGGCGTCGTTGAAAAGCGTCAAACCTTACCGGTATTGTCTAACGTTTTGCTCGAGGTCGACGGTTCTGAACTGCTGTTGACAGGTACTGACCTTGAAGTGGAACTGGTTGGTCGCGTGGTTTTATCTGAGCCTTCAGAAAGTGGCTCAATTACAGTGCCGGCGAAAAAGTTTTTAGATATTGTTCGCTCGCTGCCAGATGATTCGATCATTAACCTAAAGCAAAATGAAGAGCGCGTTATTGTTAGTAGTGGTCGTAGTAAGTTCACCTTGACGACATTACCTGCTGCTGAATTTCCAAGTATTGAAAAAAGCGCTGACGATGATGAGTATGCACTACCTCAGTCGTCATTAAGTCAGTTGATTAACGCCACTAGCTTTGCAATGGCTCAACAGGATGTTCGTTACTATCTGAACGGCATGTCGTTAGAACTTAACCAATCTTTAGTTCGCACCGTTGCAACTGATGGTCACCGCTTAGCGATGAGTTACGTGACGGTTGACGGTATGAATTGCCCAGAAAAGAAGCAGGTTATTGTGCCTCGTAAGGGTATCTTGGAGCTTAATCGATTACTTACTGATTTGGATGCATCGATCAAGGTTTACATTGGCGCATCGCATTTACGTGCAACCACAGAAGAGTTTAGCTTCACCACTAAATTGGTCGACGGTAAATTCCCAGATTACGAGCGTGTATTACCTCGTGGTGGCGATAAAGAAGTGGTTGGTGATCGCCAAGCGTTAAAATCAATCTTTAGCCGAGCGGCGATTCTTTCGAATGAAAAGTATCGTGGCGTACGCATGATTCTATCTGAAGGGAACTTGTTGGTTAAAGCCAATAACCCAGAACAGGAAGAAGCTGAAGTTATGGTTGAAGTTGACTATAGCGGCCCAGAGTTGGAAGTTGGCTTCAATGTTAACTATGTTCTCGACGTTTTGGGCGTTATCAGTGGCGAACAGGTTAAGTTTGTGTTGTCAGATGCCAATTCCAGTGCTTTGGTGACTGATTTCGATGATGAGTCCTCTGCTTACGTTGTTATGCCGATGCGGCTCTAATTCGGTCTCGTTGCTGTGAGTTTAAGAACGCTTTCGATCCGTGGCGTTCGGAATCTAAACGATAACGAGATTAACCTCTCACAGGGGGTTAATGTCTTCTTTGGTGATAATGGTGCAGGCAAAACTTCCGTTCTGGAATCTGTGCACCTTTTAGCCATGAATCGTTCATTTCAACAGTCTCGTACTCGAACTGCGGTAAGTCTGAATGCTGACCTAGCGATTTTGAGCGCTGAATTGTGTGATGGCGATCAGTTATTAGTTAAGCGATCGAGTGATGGTAAGTCCTCAGTCGCCTTAAATGGTAAGGCAGTCACCTCTGTTTCTAGCTTGGTGACCAAGCTTCCCACCCAGTTAATTCATTCGGGCAGCTTTAAGCTTTTAGAAGGCAGCCCGAGTGATCGTCGTAAGTATTTAGATTGGGGCGTTTTTCACACCTCATCTGATTTTATGGCGGTTTGGCAGCACTTCCAAAAATGCCTGAAAAACCGGAATTCCTTACTCCGATCTGGTAAAATAGATCGTTCTCAAATGGCTGTTTGGGAGCAGGGCTTTATTGAGTCTGCTGTCAAAATAGATCAGATGCGACAGCGCTATCTGGCTGAATTTAGTCCGGTGTTTAAACAAATTCTGCAGCAGCTTGTGGAATTGGATGACGTTGATATTAGCTACTATCGAGGTTGGGATAAAACCAAAGATTTTAGTGCAGTATTGGAAGCACAACGGCATCGAGATTTAAAGTTAGGTTACAGCCAGTCTGGTCCGCAACGAGCAGATTTAAAAGTTAAGGTAAGCAATTTGAACGCTGTTGATGTGCTATCGCGCGGTCAGCAGAAGTTAGTCGTGTGTGCGCTTAAGATCGCTCAGAGTCGTTTGCTGCAGTCTAAAGTTACTCAACCGAGTATCTTTTTAGTGGATGATTTGCCTTCTGAGTTAGATGAACGGCACATACATAAATTATGTCTTCTATTAGAAGAGATCGGATGTCAGGTATTTATGACCGCAATAGAGCCTGACACATTTAAGAACATTTGGTTAAAGCCTGATCAGATTGATATGTTCCACGTGGAACATGGTTCTGTAACAAGGGTGACTAATCTTGGAGAAAGCAATGTCTGATAATTATGATTCATCGAGTATCAAGGTACTAAAAGGCCTGGACGCTGTACGCAAAAGACCAGGTATGTACATTGGTGATACGGACGATGGTACCGGTCTGCATCATATGGTTTTCGAGGTGGTAGATAACTCCATCGACGAGGCGCTTGCAGGTCACTGTAGTACCATTAACGTCACGATTCACCCTGATGAATCTGTCAGCGTTGAAGATGATGGTCGTGGTATTCCAACTGACATTCACCCTGAGGAAGGGCGTTCAGCAGCAGAGGTTATTTTAACGGTATTGCATGCGGGCGGTAAATTTGATGACAACTCCTATAAAGTATCCGGTGGTTTGCATGGTGTAGGGGTTTCAGTAGTAAATGCATTATCAGAAGAACTAAAGCTTACGATTCATCGAAATGGCCAGGTGTTTGAACAGGAATACCGCCATGGTGTGCCAGTTGCCGATCTTGTTGCCGTTGGTGAAACAGATCGCTCAGGTACAAAGGTACGCTTTAAGCCTTCTGCAGAAACCTTTGCCAATATATCCTACTCGTTCGATATTCTTGCCAAGCGACTCAGAGAACTGAGCTTTTTGAATTCAGGCGTTGCTATTAAGTTGTATGACGAGCGTACCGGTACTGAAGAGGCCTTTCATTATGAAGGTGGTCTAAAAGCCTTTGTTAGTTTCCTGAATAACCAAAAACAAACGCTAAATGAAGTATTCCACTTTGTTTATCAGCGTGAAGAAGACGGCATTGGTGTCGAGGTTGCGTTGCAATGGAATGATACCTACCAAGAGAATATCTTCTGTTATACCAATAACATTCCACAGAAAGATGGTGGTACACACTTAGCAGGCTTTAGAGCAGCACTAACTCGAACGTTGAATAATTACATTCAGCGCGAAGAGCTGCTTAAAAAGCACAAAGTAAATACCAGTGGTGATGATGCTCGTGAAGGCTTAACTGCCATTATTTCGGTTAAGGTGCCTGATCCTAAGTTCAGTTCACAAACCAAAGAAAAGCTGGTTTCCTCTGAAGTTAAGTCTGCCGTAGAGCAAGAGATGTCACGCATCTTCTCTGAATATCTGATGGAAAACCCGAACGCTGCAAAAACAGTTGTTAATAAAATGATTGATGCTGCGCGTGCTCGTGAAGCGGCCCGTAAGGCGCGTGATATGACACGACGTAAAGGTGCGCTTGATATTGCAGGTCTACCGGGTAAGTTGGCTGACTGCCAAGAAAAAGATCCAGGTTTATCAGAACTGTACTTGGTGGAAGGTGACTCGGCTGGCGGATCTGCCAAACAGGGCCGAGATCGTCGTACACAAGCTATTCTGCCATTGAAGGGTAAGATTCTAAACGTTGAAAAAGCCCGCTTCGATAAAATGCTGCAATCACAAGAGGTTGGTACGCTAATTACCGCACTGGGTTGTGGTATTGGCCGAGAAGAATTTAATATCGAAAAGCTCCGTTATCACAGCATTATTATTATGACCGATGCTGACGTCGACGGATCTCACATTCGTACCCTGTTATTGACCTTCTTCTTCCGTCAAATGCCAGAGCTTATTGAAAACGGCCATATCTACATTGCTCAGCCGCCGTTGTATAAGATTAAGAAAGGTAAGCAAGAAAACTATATTAAAGATGAGAAAACTCTCGATCAGCATCTTTTAGCCCAAGCCATTGAGAATGCATCGCTGCATGTCAGCGCTACGGCTCCGGCTATTCAAGATGCTCATTTAGAAGCGTTGGTAAACGAATACAAAGCAGTGTTTAACCAGATCGATAAGATGAGTCGAGTGTACCCAGCATTGGTATTGCAGAACCTACTGTATTTGCCGCAATTAACCGGTGCTGATCTATCTGATCAGGCCGCAGTTTCAAGCTGGGTCGATGCACTTAATGATCGCTTTGAGTCGTTAGAAGACGCAGCGCCAAGCCGTTATCAGTTTGAAGTTGTACCGGCTGAAGATGAAAGCGGTCGTTGGTTGCCTAAAGTGATTGTTACACTGCACGGCTTGTCTACAGATTACACCTTCAATGCTGGATTCTTTGACAGCAAGGAATATCGCGCCATTGTTGAATTAAGCAAGAAGCTGGACGGCTTAATTGAAGAGGGTGCCTACATTGAGAAAAATGACAAACAGAGCCCAGTAACCAGCTTTGCTGATGTCATTGATTGGTTAATGAATGACGCTAAGAAAGGCTACCAGATACAGCGCTATAAGGGTTTGGGTGAGATGAACCCAGAGCAGCTTTGGGAGACGACGATGGACCCTGAAGTGCGGGTTATGTTGAAGGTTAAAATTGAAGATGCAATTGCTGCCGATAAGATCTTCATGACCCTGATGGGCGATGATGTAGAGCCGCGTCGTGAGTTCATTGAATCGAATGCGTTGTCGGTTTCTAATCTAGACTACTAGGTTTTATTTCTATATTGGCGACACGGTGTCTTGTTTTGCACCGTAGTCGCTTTAGTTTTCCTCTTCCTCTTCCTCTTCCTCTTCCTCTTCCTACTCTTTTTTCTTTTGCAGCTTATTTGTTATTTATGACTTTGAATGATGTTCCACGTGGAACACTCTTCAATCTGCTACAGCTGTTTTTCCATCAAAGAGATCGAATGGTATTGCCCTAGTTTGTAGCCGGCGTCAGAAAGCACGCCCACCTGTTCAAAACCGAATTTCGAATGCAGGCTGATCGATCGTTCGTTTGGTAAGGTAATCAATGCATAGGCTCGATGAACGGCTTCTGCTGATAGGCGTTGAAATAGAGCTTCATAGAGTTTTTGCCCGAGTCCCTTGCCTTTATATTCAGGCGTTAAGTAAACGCTGACTTCAACTGAGCTTAGGTAAGCATTCTTGGGGCGAAAGGGAGCGCTGCAGGCGTAGCCAATGATTTCATCGCCCTCTAGAGCGGTTAGACATTGGTGTGGGCCTGTATCTTTAAATTGATGCATCCAAGGAGATCGGCTAGCGATGTCGTAGCTGTCGGTATCAAAGGTAATCGCAGTGTGTTGGATGTAATAATTAATAATATCAACAAAGCTAGAAAGATCATTCTCAATGGCTGGGCGGATCTGAATAGACATAAAACAAATTCACTTCATTGGTTAGGTTAAATTGTGGATCTGGCCCAAAAGCTTTTTGGGCTGGTTATTCGTATGGCGTGGATTTTTTGCTTAAGCTAAAGGCAACGCTGAGAGCTATTGCTCAGCGGTTGGTAATGTAAGCCACAAAGAGTATTGGGCACAAGGTTAAGGCCAGAATTGTTCAACCGGATATTTACCGGTTTTATTGGGCAATAAGCCTTCTTCAGCGAGCAATTGATGTTGCTGCTGTTGGTTTGGGTGGCTTGAGATTTTGAATTGACTATTCATGACTCGATACCAAGGCAGGCTAGAGTCATTGGGTAGTTGCTTAAGCCAGGGCATGATTTGGCGGACATGAACACCGGACATCTTTGCTAGCTGCCCGTATGTGGTAAATCGCCCTTTGGGAATAGAGGAGAGACAGTGTAAGAAAATAGCGTTGTCGGCCATTGGTTTCCTGAGCTGCTGAAGCGTTGTTGTAAGTCGCGCTATTATAACTCAGCTGTGAGAGGTCACATACTAACCGCTTACTCTGTTCCGGCCCTGCTTTTTACTGTTATAGAGTTTCTCATCAGCCCGCTGTAACCAGGCTTCATTCGTCTCTTGGCTAGTACGCTCAGCAACGCCTGCCGAAATAGTGATCGGTACTGGCTTGCTTTGGAAGTGGAATGGGCAGCGTTCAATATGCACTCGAATCTTTTCAACCGCAGCAAAGGCATCTTTCAAGCTGGTTTCGGGCAGCAATAAAATAAACTCTTCACCACCATAACGAGCAAGATAATCAGTTTCACGACAGACTTTAGTCATCTCTTTGGCGATGACTTTAAGTACTTTATCGCCAACTAGGTGGCCAAATTCATCGTTAATCTTCTTGAAAAAGTCGATGTCGAGAATCGCGATGCTCATGGTATGACCATAGCGCTCTGCTCGGCTAAGCTCCTGTTTTAGCTTGTCGCTAAAGCCTTGGCGGTTGGGTAATTGGGTTAGATGGTCGTTTTTGCTGATTTTACGCTCACGTTCGAGCTCTGACATCAGACTTTGGTTTTCCTGTTCGAGTTGAGAAACCTGATCCACCATCTGTACTTTGCTTTCTTGCAAGCTGGTGATTTTAGAATCGTAGCTGGTTTGGTATTCCTCTAACCTTGAGGCAATGTTATCCAGAGAGTCCAGTAGCTCGGTCTTTAGAGTATCAACGGTGTGCTTTTCATCAATCTTCTGTCGCGCCTCTTTCATTTGCTGATTCAGGCTGCGGTTAAAATACTGGTTGATCGACTTTAAATCGCTAAGTGTGCTGGAGTCGGACTCAACAATCTGAGTAATGCGGTTAAGTTTTTGGTTAACCTTGGCAAGGTAGCCTTCAAACTTGTGCTTTTCTTCAATCAGTCGGTTCTGGATAATTTCTATGGTTTCGCTGGTAATGCTGTTTAGCTCAGTCCATTCCGGCGTTTTATTCAGACGTTCTTTAAGTGCTTTGGTTTGTTCTTTTTTATCAACCGAATAGAGCGCTTCTAAGACAGACTTTAGGTGCTTAGTTAGGCTAGTTCTGACACGAGAGATTAATTCTGCTTCGCCGTTACCATAGTTTGTACTGGCATTAGTATTGGCGCTTTCTGATGCGCTGTTTGTGCTGGGAGAAGTAGATTGATCTGAAGCTGAAGGATCATCAGCTAGGCTGCTAATAATCGTCAGTTCTTTAGCCAGCGGTTCGGCAATTTGCATCAGATCGATAATGGTTGGCTTGTCTTGATTAATCGGCCTGAGCAGCGACTGACGATCTTCTTTTAGGATAGAGCTGAATATCGCCTTGTAGTTTTTAATACCGTTCTCAGTCATCAACTCAATGCTGTCGTAACTGTTTTCAACCAGGCTAAGAATCGATTGAAATTCGCGTACGCTAAAGTCGTTTTCTTTCAGTACATTGCGTAATCGAGATAGCTTGTTGTCTAGGTCATGATCATAGCCTGTTAACATAAGGCTTAAGCTACGAGCCCCCCGGATCAGGGGAAGAAGATCACTAGACATCAGTCAGTTCCTTTTTTATTGAGCATGAAATAGATAAAGAGCCCACAGTATAGTCAAACTATAAGACGGCGATAAGCGTTCTATTGAGTAGATCTTGAGTAGTGAGAACTGATAGTGGTGCAAGTAAAAATAATCGGCCAGTTAATAAGTAATTACTAACTGGCCGGGCTCAGCTATACCGAGCGGTGCCAACCTTTAGAAAGTTGGCGGAAGGTAATAAAACAATCTATTTGGCTTATTCAGACGCTTCTGATTGAACCAATGATTGAGCTGCGTATAGAGCAAGCTCATTACCACCAACAGCGGCACTGTCGATGCGATAAAGGCCGTTAGCAACGAGCGAAGGCGTGCCGCTAATATTGCTGTCACGAGTTAGAATAATCGCAGTATTAAGCTTGGCGTTAACGGCGAAAGAGTAGGCGCGTTTCATATACTCTTCTTTAGAGATGCCAAACTTGCTTTCAAAAAAGGCAGCAAACTGATCGTCGGTTCGTAAGCGCTTACGTTCTTTATGGATATAATTGAAGATCGCTTGGTGTGCGTCCTTACCTAATTTGGAAATCTCTAACACGTAATAGGCTCGAGCTTCTGGTTTTTGGTGTTCGTTGAATACTACAGGAATGGGGGTGAATTTAATGTTGTCTGGCTTTTCCGCTAGGTATCGGCTTACAGCCGGTTCTAGGTTTGCACAGTGAATGCAGTTGTAACTGAAAAACTCCATGACTTCGCCAATTTCGTCGCCTCGATAAGAGGTTTTAAGCGGAGTTTGTAAGGTAACGTAGTGTTGGCCTTCTTTATATTGGGTGTTTTCAGCAGCGAAGACCGCTGAAGCGAATGTGACCAGTAGGCTAATAAGTAAATAGCGCTGAAACATGAAGTGACTTCCTTTAAGTATGTTGATTAGGGATGTTGCCTAATCCATGGACAATAAAAAAGTGGCATTGTTGCTTTGTTAGGGCCACTTTTCATTTTATTTACTGCCGGTGAATAAAAGCTTAACGCTCAGCTTTATATTTGGAGCGATATCGTCAGTGAAATAACCCTAGAATATCGTCAGCGGGTAAAAGATAGTGCGACGGCAAACGAATCGTTAGCGTATTTTTTTTGCTGAAACAGATACAATAGGCCAATAAACCTAACTATTGAATAGCTCCCTATGCAAACGATTAAGTACGATTCCGCTGAGTTTTTTACCAGTGCGCAAAAATATTCACAATGCCCATCCGATATCGGTTCGGAAGTCGCCTTTGCTGGGCGCTCCAATGCCGGCAAAAGCTCGTCGATGAATGCTCTGACCCGAAATTCCAAACTGGCCAGAACCTCTAAGACGCCGGGTCGAACGCAATTATTGAATTTCTTCACGCTCAGCGGTGGTGATTTCCGTCTGGTTGATTTGCCAGGTTATGGTTTTGCCAAAGTAAACCGTTCGATGAAAGCCGACTGGGAAGAGAATATTGGCGAATACTTGGCTGAGCGAGTCAGCCTAAAGGGTGTGGTTTTGGTCATGGATATTCGACACCCAATGACTGATTTCGACCAGCGCATGGTGGAATGGGCTGTTCAGGCAGAAATGCCAATGCGAATCCTATTAACCAAGTCGGATAAGTTAAAAAAGGGTCCGGCTAAAAATACCTATTTAAAAATAAATAACGAATTACGATCTAGAGCGCCATGGTTGAGCGCACAACTGTTCAGCTCCTTAAAAAAAGAAGGCGTTGATCAGCTTAGCCAATGGTTGACCGAGCAATTGACAGAAGAGCTGGAATAAAGGCTTAGTCTATCTGCCGAGCTCGAACACAGAGATAAGTCCTTAAGAAACCCTTAAAGAGTTGCCATGAAAAAACGATTTATCGCCGGCGTTACCTGTCCAAAGTGTGGCGCACTCGATACCATGACGGTTATTAATAATGAACTGGAGCTGCTGTACGTTCGCGAATGCGTCGAGTGCGGTTTTAGTGATCGAATTAGTACTCAGGTTAATACGCCTAAAGAAATTACAACTCGAGTGACGCCTGAATCGGTGCAGTTGAAGGATGAGCATATTCAGGTAGTTAAATTTATTCAAAATGAGGAAGACAACTAGTGTCGAACGATAACGGATCCGCTCTTGTAGGTGTCATCATGGGTTCCCAATCCGATTGGGCTACCATGAGTCATACATCTGAAACGCTTGAAAAACTCGGCATTGCTCACGAATGCAAGGTGGTCTCTGCGCATAGAACGCCGGATTTGTTGTTTGACTATGCTCAGTCAGCAGAACAGCGTGGCTTGCAGGTGATTATTGCAGGCGCTGGCGGTGCCGCGCACCTGCCTGGTATGTGTGCCGCAAAAACCCATTTACCGGTTTTGGGTGTGCCTGTTCAGAGCAGCATGTTAAGTGGTGTCGATTCGTTGCTAAGTATTGTCCAAATGCCTGCGGGCATTCCGACTGGCACGCTCGCGATTGGTAAGGCCGGCGCGATCAATGCCGCTTTAATGGCTGCCAGCATTCTGTCCTTATCTGAAGAGTCTATTGCTCAGGCGTTGAAAGCGTTTCGTGCTCAGCAAACAGAAACCGTACTTGCTAACCCAATTCCAGGAAATACCTTATGAAATTAGCTGTTGTCGGCGGCGGGCAATTAGGCCGTATGCTTGCTCAAGCTGCACTTCCTTTGGGTATAAAAACACAATTTTTAGACCCATCAGAACAATCCTGTGCTCAGGATGCAGGCGCGTTAATTTGTGACGCTTACGATTCTGCAGAAGGCATTGAAAAATTATTGCAGGGCAGTGATGTTGTTACCTTCGAATTTGAAAATGTGCCGCCTTCAACGGTCGCCACGTTAGCGCAGTCGAAGCCTGCGTTTCCGCCAGCCAGTGCATTATCGACGGCGCGTGACCGTTGGATAGAAAAGTCTTTGTTTCAGCAGCTCACTATACCAACGCCGCGATGCGCAAAAATTGATAATCAGGCCGATCTTGATCAGGCCGTCATCGACCTCGGTTGTCCTGCTGTATTAAAAACCCGAACCTTGGGCTACGACGGTAAAGGGCAAAAGGTGTTACGCCAAGCCAGTGATGCTGACAACGCCTACGCAGAGCTTGGCTCGGTGCCGCTGATAATGGAAAGCTTTATTGATTTCGAGTACGAAGTCTCCTGTATCGGCGTACGTGATCAAGCAGGCCAATGTGTTTTTTACCCATTAATTCGCAATGAGCATCGCCAAGGCATTCTTTATCGTAGCCAACCTATTGCAGACCCAGTATTGCAGGCTCAAGCGGAAAGTATCGTTGAGTCGATGCTGGTTGAGTTGAATTATGTCGGTACCTTAGCGTTTGAGTTTTTTGTTAAAGATAATCAATTGATTGCCAATGAGATTGCTCCGCGAGTGCATAACTCCGGTCATTGGACAATTGAAGGTGCACAGTGCAGCCAATTTGAAAATCATGTTCGAGCGGTGGTGGGTTTGCCGTTGGGCAGCTGCGAGGTTCGCGGTGAGGTGGCAATGTACAATGTGATTGGCCGTCAACCGGATGTAAAAGCATTGTTGGCCATTGCGGGCGTACACTTACACGATTACGGTAAATCTGAACGAGCGGCAAGAAAAATTGCTCACATTACGGTAACGGCACAGGCTGCGCATCAACTTGAAGAACGCTGTCAGCAAGTTGAGGCGTTGTTGGTGAACGATTTAGGCTGAATGAATCCATTCAGCCATTAGCTTAAATACGGCGGTGGTTTATGGCCGTTGGCTTGGTTACTGTCGATTGAAAGACTTTGCAGTGGCTTGCTGACAAACTGCTCAGCAAGGTCGATCACTAACCGATCCAAAATATCGGCATAGGTTGAACCGAGTAATTGATGAGCAATCAAGTTGGCCTCGGTCATATCCCAAGGCAATAAGCTTTGGCGGTGATAAACACCGACGTAGTCATTGGCTTCTTCTAACATCCGCCAACTGAAATACAGCCGATCTAAAATACCAAATAGCCCGATATCATGGTGATCGATAGGTTGCTGTAAAAAGGTTTCCAATAATTCTTGTAACGTTTTAGCGCTACTTGGATCACTGCACTTAGCCAGCTCACAGAAAAACTGTTCGAGCATCGCTGGTAACTCAAATGCGTAGCGAGAGACTAAGCAGTCAATTTGTTTCGGCGTCATTGTTTTAGGAATATAAAAAACAACGGCATCGTCTTCTGCTTGGTCATCAGGGATTGATGGCTGATAAACCTCCGTTACCGTTAGGCAGCATTTGGCATTATCGTTGGTTAACGAATGTTGGACAAAGTCAGGCTTTGCCGCACTCGTGTTTTTTTGGTTATAGGAGCTATACATCTCATTAGCCTCGTTATGTTGTGACAGGCTGTTTTCATCTTATCTTCACTCAGACTGATGGCTGTTAAAGAATCGATCCGCCTTTTTCTGTCAGGCTAGTTGATGACAACGGCTAAACTAGGTGAGAAATGTAAAAGCAGGTCAACTTTTGTAAAAGGGTGACCGAGTGCTCGTTTAAAAAGGACAAAACAATGACTAACAGAGTTCAGTTCACGGTTATCGCAGCGGTATTAATCACAGTTATCGCCGCGTACATTGGCTTTTCGCATTACACTGGCTTTGATCGTCAGCTTAAAGATAATCATGTACTGCGTTTCCCATCGCCGCGTTTGCTGCCTGAAGTCTCATTAACGCGTCACGATGGCGAGCCGTTCAGTATTGAACAGTTCAAAGGGCGATGGAATCTTATTAACTTCGGCTATACCTTTTGTCCAGATATTTGCCCGACTAACATGGCTGATATGCGTCTGGCTTACACTGAGTTGGCCGAGGCGGGTTTTACCGATCAGCTTAACTTTTGGATGGTAACTGTTGATCCAGCACGAGATACCGAACAGCAGCTTGCCTTGTATGTGCCCTATTTCCATGCCGACTTTGTTGGTCTGACGGGTTCATCTGATGAGATTAGTCAATTGGCAAGTGCATTAGATGCGGTTTACTACATCGAGGGTGAAGGCGAAGGTTACACCGTCGCTCATAGTGATAACTACGCTATTATTAATCCGGCAGGTGAGTATGTGGCGTTGATCCGTCCTCCACATCGTGCACAAAATATAGTTGCTGCATTGAAGGTGTTAATGCAGCCATAAAAATAAAAAGGGGTTGCTGTGAAAACGCTTTATCCTAGTTTGCGTCCGTATCGTAGCGAGATGTTGGCCGTCGGTGACGGTCATGAGCTCTATTTGGAATGCAGCGGCTCACCCAGTGGTATTCCGGTGTTGGTCATTCATGGTGGCCCCGGCGCGGGAAGCTCAGATCAACTGCGGCGATTTTTTAATCCAGAACATTATCACATCATTCTCTTTGATCAGCGTGGCGCAGGGCGCTCGATCCCGCATGCGAATACTCACTGTAATACTACGGCGCATACTCTTGCTGATATCGAGCGTATTCGTGAGCATCTCATGATTGATCAATGGCTGCTGTTTGGTGGCAGTTTTGGTGCGACATTGGCGCTTTTATACGCGCAACAGCGACCGGATCGAGTCAGTGGCCTCATTGTGCGTGGTGTTTTTCTCGCCCGCCAACAAGATTTAGATTGGCTTTATTTATCTGGCGCTAATCGGTTTTTCGCCGAAGAGTGGCAGCATTTTTCTGCCGAAGTGTCAGGTAAAACCGGTGATGATTTGGTCGCAGCCTACTATGAACGGCTACATAGCGATAACGAATTAGCCGTGATTTCAGCGGCAAAAGCTTGGACTCGATGGGAGGTCGCAAACAGCACATTGCGCGCCAACCAGGCAAACACCAGTGCGTTTTTAAAAACCCATACGGCGTTGGCTTTAGCAAAAATCTCTAGCCACTTTTTTAAACATAAAAGTTTTATTGAAGAAAATCAGATACTGAACAATGCCGAATGCCTTAAGGGCATTCCGGGTTATATCGTTCACGGTCGTTACGATATGATCTGCCCACCGGAGCAAGCACAGCTATTAAGTCAGCATTGGCCAGATGCACAATTGCATCTGGTTCGCGAGGGTGGTCACTCGGCATTTGACGAAGCGATCATTGATGCGCTGATTCGCAGCACGTCAAGAATGGCAAAACAGCTTGGGCGGCCAGAAAGCCAAGCATAACCGTACGGACTTTATGAAAGCGTTAATACAACGAGTGAAACAAGCCTCAGTTGAGGTAGAGGGGTTATCGATTGCCTCGATTCAGGCAGGCATGCTGGTGTTAGTCGGTATCGATGCGCACGATACAGAAGCTAACGTGATTGCATTGGCAGAGCGATTATTAAAATATCGTCTGTTTGCTGATGAGCAGGGCAAGATGAATCTGAATATTCAGCAGTCAGCAGGAGAGATTTTATTAGTATCGCAATTCACCCTGTCGGCGCAAACAGATAAAGGTTTGCGTCCAGGGTTTTCCAGTGCTGCCAGTCCAGATCAGGGTAAGCTGTTATTTGATCGAGTCGTTGAGCATATAACAGGCTTGTACCCTAATACTCAGACCGGACAATTTGGTGCCGATATGCAGGTGTTTTTGCAGAACGATGGGCCAGTAACCTTCTTATTAGAAAATTAGCGCTGCACAACAAAAATAATCAGTTTGATAAACAGCACCATCAATGCACTAAAGGTGACTAACCAAATAATAAAGATCAGGTTTTGCCATGCGTTACGGATGCGAGCTAAGAAGCCTGTAGCCTGTTCAACATTATGATGAATCTGTTTAAGTAAGGCATAAGTGATCAGCCAAAAAGCGCAGCCAGCAAAAGAAAGCAGCCAGTAAACAGGTTCCAGATCTGGCCATAGAATCGGCAATAGAAAGGTCAGCAAGGCTTGAATGACACTCAGGCCGACGAAGACCGAATGATAAGGTGCGATGGGTTTGAGCTGTTTAAACAGCGTCTGTTTTAATTTCACAACCGAAACCTAATTGCTTTTGTTAGCGGTATTCGCCGCTTAAAGTGAAAAAGCCACCCTGCTGTAAGCATCGGTGGCTTTATGTTGATAGTGCGCCTAGTTATTCAGCGCTGATCGCATCTAGAGTGATTTCTACACGACGGTTTTCGGCTCGACCGGCTGCATTATCGTTGCTGGCAATTGGGTACAGTTCGCCATAACCAACTGCCGCAATACGTTCGATAACCACACCTTCACGTAACAAAAAGTTAGCAACCGATGTCGCTCGTTGCTCTGATAACAGCTGGTTATAAGCGCTGCCGCCAGTGCTGTCGGTATGACCAGAAATGGTGATCAAGGTATCGTCATATTCTTCTAGGACTTTGGCCAGTGAAGTCAGCGTGTCAGTAAAGGACGATTGAACAGTCGCGCTGCCCACTTCAAAGGTAATGTTACCAGGCATGATTAGCTCGATTTGACCTTCTTCGGTACGCTCTACCTGAATACCGCTACCAATCAGTTCTTTACGCAGAATGGCTTCCTGTCGGTCCATGTAATAACCGATACCACCGCCAGCAACACCGCCAATACCGGCGCCGATTAACGCCTGTTTTGCACGATCCTCTTTAGAGGCCGTAGAGGCACCAATAACAGCACCAATAATACTGCCGGCAATCGCGCCTTTAGAGGAGTTACTGACTTGGCTTTCACCGGTATAGGCATCGAAGGTAAGACAGCCCGACAGCAGTGAGCTGAAGATTGCTAACGGCAGGGTAAGTTTGATCCAATATTTCATTACAAATAACTCCTTTATTAGGGCATTCAAAATGCCATGTTGTCCGCCAATAAATTTAATGTACCGCTGACAATAAAATAAACAATAGCCCTATTGTCAGTTTTTGAAACGATGGTTGACTAATTCGAGCGGCATAAGGCTCGACTGCTTAGCCTCTTCCATTACGATGTGGCTTTTGGACTCTCGAACATGTGGTAACGCCAGCAGTAATTCGCCTAAATACTTACGATAATTTTTAAGGTCACTCATTCTAAGTTTTAATAAATAGTCTGATTGGCCTGAAATTAAATGACACTCCTGAACATAGCTGAATTTTTCGGCCGCAGTTTTGAATTCTTGGAAAGTCTCTGGTGATTGCACGGTGAGTGTAATTTCTAAAAACACCAATAGCTCAAGTCCAAGAGCATCGGCATTAATGTCGGCGTGGTAGCCTAAGATATAGCCGGAAGCTTCTAATCGCTTCACTCGTTCCATACAGGGCGTGGTCGATAAACCGACGATCTGAGCCAACTCAACATAAGAAAGGCGAGCGTTTTTTTGCAGTGCCTTGAGTATTTTAAAGTCAATTCTGTCCAGCTGACGTTGTTTACCAGAATCCTTTTGCACAGCTACCTCATGAATCTCTGCATCGATGACTCGGCTTGAGCAATAGCGCTTAGCCGTTTGGCTAAGCAACATATCACGCTATTTTGGGCGTTTCGAATGGTTTTCATTGCAATTTGTGCGTTGCTGTTTCGATTCTATATAAATCAGATATTTAGCGATGAACATGACTTGCAATTGTGTGGTCTTTTTTCAATGATGGCGCGTCGCGAAAGGTGCATAACTGTTAGGAACTACATGTCAGCTATAGAATCAAAAATTGCCAACGAATTAAAAGTATCCGTCTCTCAGGTAGCCGCCGCGGTGGCATTGTTAGATGAGGGCGCAACAGTACCCTTTATTTCTCGGTATCGAAAAGAAGTAACCGGCGGTATGGACGATACCCAACTGCGCCAAATGGAAGAGCGTTTACGCTATTTACGCGATATGGAAGATCGCAGATCGAGCATTTTGGCCAGTATCGAAGAGCAAGGGAAGTTGACCCCAGAGTTAACACAAAAAATATCAGCAGCAGAAACTAAAACCGAATTAGAAGACCTTTACTTACCCTATAAGAAGAAGCGTCGCACTAAAGGTCAAATTGCCATTGATGCGGGATTATTGCCATTAGCAGAAGCCTTATTGGCGGACCCAACATTAAATCCAGAACAAGAAGCGCAGGCTTATATTAATTCAGACGCCGGCGTTGACGATGTTAAAGCCGCTCTTGATGGCGCGCGTTATATCTTAATGGAACGTTTTGCTGAAGACGCTGACTTATTAGCTAAGCTGCGCGACTTTATGTGGCAGAACGGCGAAATGCAGTCGCGTGTTATCGAAGGTGAACAGGCTAAAGGTGAAAAGTTTCAAGATTACTTCGAGCATGATGAAGCGATCAAAAAGGTGCCAAGCCACCGTGCGTTAGCAATGTTTCGTGGTCGTAACGAAGGTGTATTATCGCTTTCACTCGTGATCCCTAATGAGGATGCGCGCGCAGGCGGCACCGGCACGATAATGGTTGCTGAGCATTTTGCGATTGAAGATCAGCAGCGAGCAGCCGACGCCTGGTTGAAGGATGTTTGTCGTTGGACATGGCGAATTAAGTTATTAACGCATATCGAAACGGATTTGTTCTCTCGAGTAAGAGAGCAGGCCGAACAGGCGGCGATTGATGTCTTCGCCAAAAATCTAAAAGATTTGCTATTGGCCGCACCAGCCGGTGCCAAAGCAACGATCGGTCTCGATCCGGGCTTGCGAACCGGTGTTAAAGTCGCGGTTGTCGATGCCACTGGCAAGATTAAAGATCACGGCGCTATTTTCCCAACGCCGCCGCAAAATAAAATTGCTGAAGCCGAAAAAGTTTTGCTTGGCCTATGTGAAAAGTACGACATCGAACTGATCGCTATCGGTAATGGTACCGCCAGCCGAGAGACTGAGCGTTTTGTAAAAGACTTCTTAAAGAAAAACTCACACATTAAAGCTCAGCCAGTGATGGTGAATGAAGCAGGCGCATCGGTTTATTCAGCATCGGAATATGCCGCGAAAGAGTTTCCAGATTTAGACGTCACCATTCGAGGTGCCATTTCAATTGCGCACCGCTTGCAAGACCCGTTGGCGGAATTGGTCAAGATCGACCCGAAATCGATTGGTGTTGGCCAGTATCAGCACGATGTTTCCCAAGTTGCGCTAGCACGTCAGCTCGATGCGGTAGTAGAAGACTGTGTGAACAGCGTCGGTGTGGATCTCAATATGGCTTCTGCTCCCTTGTTGGCTCGGGTGTCTGGATTGAATCAGACCATTGCTAATAACATTGTCGCTTTTCGTGATGCCAACGGTGCTTATCAGTCGAGAAAGCAATTAAAAGAGGTGCCGAGATTAGGGCCTAAAGCCTTTGAACAGGCCGCTGGTTTCTTACGTATTATGGACGGCACCGATCCGTTGGACCGTTCAGGCGTGCACCCAGAAGCCTACAGTGTGGTGAATAAAATTGTTCAGACGCAAAATAAAAGCGTACAAGAGGTGATTGGCGACACTCGCTTTTTAAAGGCATTAAATGCGGCTGACTATACCGACGACACTTTCGGTTTGCCGACGGTAACCGACATTATTAAAGAGCTGGATAAGCCAGGCAGGGATCCGCGACCTGAATTTAAAACTGCTCAGTTCCAAGATGGTGTAGAAACACTAAAAGATTTACGCGAAAACATGACACTCGAAGGCGTGGTGACAAACGTCACGCACTTTGGTGCCTTTGTTGATATTGGTGTGCATCAAGATGGTTTGGTGCACATTTCTGCACTTAGCCACACCTTTGTTGATGACCCTTCTAAGGTTGTTAAGGCCGGTGATATCGTTAAGGTCAAGGTTATGGATGTTGATGTGCAGCGTAAGCGCATTGCATTATCGATGCGTTTGGATGACGATGCCAGTGAGCATGAATCTGCAGGCGAACGTAACACCCAGTCGAAACGAACGTCGCCAAAACAGGTCAAAGCGAAATCCAAACCGGCACCGTCGAACACATTAGATGCGTTGTTTGATCAGGCGCTAAAGAAACAAAAAAATAGCTAATCAACGTGCGCGCAGTCATAACCGGCTGCGTGCCTTTGATTTAAAGCGATCTAACCCCATACTGAAAGTCACCTAATTGCGAGGGCAGTTCCTTGGCAGCAATCTCCCGTTTCACTCTATTTAAGCAATTACGTGCAAGCGCATTTGAATTCCAACGTGGTATCGAACGAGAAACGTTGCGCGTCAGGCCTAATGGTCAGCTCAGTCAAACAGCACATCCAGAATCACTTGGTTCGGCGCTAACACATTCATCGATCACTACCGATTATTCAGAAAGCCTGCTTGAATTTATAACCGGAGTGCATACCGATAAGAATGCATTATTTGCCGAGTTAGATGAGTTGCATCGCTTTGCCGCTTCTCAGCTTGACGGTGAACGCCTGTGGCCAAGCAGTATGCCCGCGGTATTGCCGCAGCAAGAAGACATCCCAATCGCACAGTATGGCGATAGCCACATTGGTCGGCTTAAAACCATTTACCGGCACGGCTTATGGCATCGTTATGGGCGTAAAATGCAGACCATTGCCGGCCTACATTATAATTGGTCGCTAAACGACAGCTTTTGGCGTCAGTGGGCGTTATTAAATGGTAAGACAGGCGATTTAACCGACTTTAAAACCAACGAATACTTTGGCTTGATTCGCAGCTTCCGTCGTCATAGTTGGTTGTTGTTGTATCTGTTTGGTGCTTCGCCGGCGGCTGATGAAAGCTTTACCGATGCGCCAACGCCAACATTGAGCGCTTTAAACCAGCAGACCTTATACGCTCCCTATGCGACCAGCTTGCGAATGAGTGATATTGGTTACTCTAATAAAGCACAGGCTGATCTATTCGTTTGTTTTAATTCATTAGAGAGTTATGCCAGTACCTTGATGGATGCTATTCAGCAACCTTATCCCGCTTATGAGGCTATTGGTGTCAAGAAGGGCGATCAGTATCAACAACTGAGCACATCAATACTGCAAATCGAAAACGAATATTACAGCGACATTCGACCTAAGCGAGTCGCTTATTCGGGTGAAAAACCGATTCACGCCTTACGTAAACGAGGCGTTGAATACATCGAAGTACGCTGCCTGGATGTGAATCCCTATTCACCGGTAGGGATCGATGCATCGGATGTTGATTTTATCGATCTGTTTTTGCTTTGGTGTGTAGTGCAAGATCACCCAGAGATATCGGTTGCCGAATGCCTACAGTTAATGACTAATAATCAGCAGGTTGCCATTAAAGGGCGTGATCCAGAATTGAAGATTGTTGTGAATGAACAGTCTCATGGGCTGACGTCATTGGGCACGCAGCTGCTAGAGTCGATGCAGTTGGTTGCTGCACAAATAGATTCGTTAACCGGAACCGATACTTATCAGCAGGCTTGTGCTGCACAGCTTGAAAAAATACAAAACCCCGATCAGTTACCTTCACAACAGGTCTTGGCAGACGTTAAAGCACAAGGCTCGTTCCTTAATTTTTCCAGTGCGCAAGCTGAGCAATTGCAGGTACATTATCAAGCGCCGTTATCATCAGAGCGGTTTGATTTCCGAGTCGAAGAAAGTAAGCGTAGTTGGCGTCGACAGCAGGATATTGAGAATTCTGATCAAGGTCCGTTTGATCAGTTCTTAGCCGAGTATCTCAGGCAGGAATAGCCTGATAGAAAGCTGAATAAATAGGCTTAGGGTTGGATAATAAAGCTGGTGAGAAGAACTCGGTCAATCATTGGGTTGCCGGTTTCTTTTCGCAGTAGGTTTTGAATTGCCTTGGTCATTAGCATCAAAAATTCATCACGAGCTTCTGAAGAGCGTAAAGTTGCCTCGTCTTGTTCGGCAAACATCATGATAACGGTATGGCGAATAGCGTCTCGATGTTTATCAACTATGGGAACATTTACTTTATCTCTGACTCGTAACGTGACCTGAGTTTGAATAAACCGGACTCGTCGAGCGTCACCAAAGTTAACCGTCAATACAGGGCGCACCTCATAATAGGCGGTTTCAGCGCTAGAAAAGCTCGCAGTAAAGGCAATGACAATGCACAGCAGCAGTTTAGTGATTGTGATCGATTTCAAATTCATAACAAAAAATCCAGCGACGGTAGCGTCAGTTCCAGTTAGGGCCTCAAATATAGCAGGCTCGAATAGCCTTTGCCTATTTCCAGTTGCTAAACTGAGTATCAAGCCGCGTAGCGTTGTTTAATTGACCGAATAAGAGAAAACCGATGGTCAATAAACAGATCGGCTAGATTAGGTTCTTTTATACCTGCTTGTGGCTCAGAAAAACAGAGAATATAGTGGGTTTGTATCCAGCCTAATAAATAACAGGCCGACGCCTTTTAAAAAGCCAATAGGTCATACATATGCTTGAGAACTGCAAAACTGCCTTAGAACGTTGGGGTGGCACTCACGAAATTATTGATCGCTGGTTAGGTGATCGCAAACAGACGTTGATTCATTTCTTTCAGATCCAAGATGCAGAAGGTGAAGAGGCCGTGTGTCGCTCGATCGAAGAGTTTAATCGACTATTGGTGGATTATATCTCCAGCGGTCATTTTGAAGTCTACGAGCAACTGTTTCGCGAAGCGACAGAATTTGACGACGACGGTGGTATCGCATTAGCGAAAGAGCTGTATCCGCTAATTGAAGAAACCACTCAGTTTATGCTCGACTTTAATGATAAGTATGCAGCCCACTCGATGATTCAAGCCAATATTGCCTCGTTAAAAGGTGACTTATCTGCCTTAGGTGAAAAGATGACGGAGCGATTTGCTTACGAAGATCGTTTGATCGAACAGCTGCATAATGCACACGAGAGCAAACTGCTGTAATCGTTATTATTTTTTAAACACCCAAAAATGATACTAAAGGCTAGTCATAATGCTGGCTAGCCCTCTCTTTATCTCTGTTATAGAGTGCTACACTCAGATAACTTATCGAGTCAGAGTGGCACCATGATTCCAAACAATCTCCTTGTCCTACTTCTTATTCTATTTTTAGCCGGTTGCGCTAAAACACCCAGTGATGAACTGCAGATCGGCATTGATGGCTTGTATGCGGCCGAAATTCAGAACGATGGCTCTTCTTTAGTGGCTGGTTCTTTTAAGCACGGCGGCTCCTATTGGGACTTACGTAAAAAATCGCGCGAATACAGCTGGAACCACAAAGACGGCTATATAACCGACATTCTCTACACCGATATTTCTGACGATGGACGCTTTGCCTTAACGGCGAACTATTACAACGTAGTGATATGGCATACCGAAACTGGCGAAGCGATTTCGTTTTGGGAAGCACCAGGAAGAATTGAGTCAGCCGATCTTTCTCAGGATGGCCAATACATCATGCTGGGTTTGAATAACAGCACAGCAGTGATATTCCATTCCCAATTGGGTGCCATGATTGCTGAGTTTCAACATGGCGGCCCGGTTGGCTCAGTTGCCATTAATGTCAGCGGAGGTTTTGCCGCTACAGGTTCTGAAGACGGTACGGCAAAGTTGTGGAGCTTGGAGGACTTTTCGCTAGTTAAAGAGTTTCCTCACGATAACCAGGTATCGATGGTGAAATTTAGCGATACCGGTCGTCAGCTATTAATTGTCCCAGCTAATGAAGAAGCAGAATTGTGGACGACTCAAAGTCTGCGTTTGCGATCAACAATCTCGTTAGGTAACTATCGGATTTATAGTGCTCAGTTTGTTGGTGAAAATAGATTGATCGTTGGGACGACGCATCGAAATATATTTGAGTTTGATGCATCCAATGGTGCTAAGTTGGAAACCTATCAAATAGGTACTAAAGGCAGTCAGTCATTTAAAAGCGCGATAGTATTGGATGTTGCGAAACAAGACGATAGACTGCTAGCCGTGAGTTCAAGTGGATACCTTTACATCTTTTAAGCCGAGTCTTCATTAGGGTAGGCAACAGACAGGTAGATAACATGACAAATAATGAAGAAACGATTCAGCCAAGCGAGAAGAGCGAATCGCAAGCTCGGGTTATCACACCACCAAAACCCAAGCGCATATTGGTTGCTAATGCCAAAGGCGGCAGTGGTAAGACAACTGTAGCGACAAATCTTTCAAGTTTATTTGCGAGTCGAGATGAGCATTGCGCGCTCATCGACTTCGATCCTCAGGGATCAGCGACGCAATGGCTTCAGTTGCGACCATCAGAGCGACATCGCATACACGGTGTATCCGCCTATAAAAAAACCGCTGCTCAAATGACCCGCACCTGGTATCTCAGAAATTTACCACCAGAGACGACAAAAGTTGTTATCGATACGCCAGCAGGTTTGACTGGCATGCTGCTGAATGATTTGGTGCGTGAAAGTGACTTCGTCATTATCCCTGTGACACCATCGCCGATTGATATTCGCTCGACAACCAACTTCATTAAAGATTTGTTTTTGACGCCGGCACAGCGAACAAAACCGAAAAAAATCGCGGTGATTGCTAATCGAGTTCGCAGAAATACATTGGTTTATTCTAAATTGGAACTGTTTCTCAAAAGTTTGAAGATTCCGTTTGTATGCTCGTTCCGAGATACACAGTTTTATATCCGTGCATCAGAATACGGTTTAGGTATTCACGATCTAAAAAATCGTGAAGAAAAAGACATGATGGACTGGGTAAAGTTAATCGAATGGATCGATAAACATAAAAACTAAAAATTATTATTAAATACTTGAAATTTTTTGAGTGTCATCGATAGTACAGCGGTGTTAAACTTTTTCGTGAAAACTAATACATGAGGACTGGGGTCATGGCCGTCGCAAAGAAAACTACTGCAAAAAAAGCTACAGCAAAAAAGACAGGTGCAACTACTGCACGTAAAACAACTGCTGCTAAGAAAGCGCCAGCAAAAAAAGCCAGCGCTTCTGCTGTTGCAAAATTAAAGACTGAACTTCTTAAGCAAGAAGTTGCGCTTGCAAAAGCACAGCAAAAAGAAGTAACCGATTCAGAAAAATTAGTTGCTTCATTGTCAAAGAAAGTAGCGACAGCTACGACCAAGGCAAAAAAAGCCACTGAGCGTAAACAAAAAGCCGCAGCTCGTGTTCGCACTTCTAAAACAGCTGTAGCCGCTCAATCGCTAGAAACTGCAGTGAAAGCTTTGACAGTAGCAAAAGACGAGTTAGCGGGTTTAAAAGCTGAGCTAGCCACTGCTAAGTCAACTTTAGCGAGCGCTAAGTTTGAACTTAAACTGGCAGAAAAAGTTAACAAAGGTTTAGAGCGTCTTCGTAAAGAAGAAGATAAAGAGCGTGAAGTTCGCGCTAAAGAAGAAGCTAAGAAATTAGCAATAGCAGAAAAGAAAGCAGCAGCTGAAGCCGCTAAAAAAGAAAAAGCTGAAGCTAAAAAGGCAGCCGCCGCCGCCAAAAAAGCCGCAGCTAAGCCAGCCGCTAAGAAGCCCGCAGCCAAAAAAACGGCAGCGAAAAAGCCAGCCGCTAAAAAAGCAGCGACTAAAAAGCCAGCAGCAAAGAAAGCGGTAGCTAAAAAGCCTGTCGCCAAAAAAGCCGCAGCTAAGCCAGCCGCTAAGAAGCCAGTAGCCAAAAAAACGGCAGCGAAAAAGCCAGCCGCTAAAAAAGCAACTGCTAAGCCAGCAGCTAAAAAGCCGGTTGCAAAACCAGCAGCGAAAAAGCCAGTCGTTAAAAAAGAAGCCGCTAAGCCAGCAACCAGCAGCACACCTGCTGTCGCACCAGTTAAAAAGCCAGAGCCAGCAACAACAGTAGCACCTAAGCCTGTTGTACCTGCTAAGCCAGAGCCTGCTAAAGTTGAGACAAAGCCTGAAGTAAAGCCGGGCTTTACAGCACCAGCACCTAAGCCTGCAGTGCCGTCAACGCCAGTGACTTCAGCGCCATCAAGCACGACGTCATCAACACCAGCTAGCAAGCCTGAAACTGAAGGCCGTAGCCTGTTTAATCCTAAATCTGACGCCTAATAGTTTTAATCTAAAGGTGTTTACAAAAAGGAGCTCCGGCTCCTTTTTTTATTGAAGTTAAATCGATGATTAAGTTATCTAACGTATCTATTCAACTGGGCGGTAAGCCGCTACTTGAAAACGCTTCCGCGACTTTTAATCCAGGTGAGCGCATTGCGGTTATTGGTCCGAACGGCAGTGGTAAGTCGACATTATTTAAAGTAATGCAGGGTGAGCTGGCGTTAGATGCTGGCGATTACGATGTACCTAAACATTGGCGTCTGTCACATATGGCGCAAGAGGTCGAGGCTGTCGATAGACCCGCGTTGGAGTTTGTTTTAGACGGCGATAGCGAACTGCGTCGGCTAGAGCAGCTGTTAAAGCACGCAGAACAATCCGGTAATGATGATGATATCGCAGAAGCGTTAGGGCAGCTGGATAACTACCAAGCCTTTAACAAGCGCCATCAAGCTGAACAGCTGCTGGCGGGGTTAGGGTTCTCGGTTGAGCAATACAACAATACCGTAGGGCAGTTTTCTGGCGGCTGGCGTGTTCGACTGAACTTAGCTCGTGCGCTGATGTGCCCAGCAGATTTACTGCTCTTGGATGAACCGACCAACCACTTAGATCTACATACCTGCTATTGGCTAGAAGGTTGGCTTCGACAGTTTGAAGGCACTCTGTTGTTTATTTCTCATGACCGTGACTTTATGGATGGTGTCGCTACTCAGGTGGTGAGTTTTGATAATAAACAGCTGACGCTATACCGTGGTAATTACAGCCAGTTTGAGCGACAGCGCGGTGAGCGCTTTGCTCAGCAGCAGGCCGCTTTTGACAATCAGCAGCGCCAGCGTGAACATCTTGAGTCCTTTGTTCGTCGTTTTAAAGCCAAAGCCACCAAAGCAAAGCAAGCGCAAAGTCGGGTTAAAATGTTAGAGAAGCTAACGCTTGAAGCACCGATGATTATGAGCCACGGCTACGACCTTTCCATCGATACCGGTGGTCGAGTATCGGACCCGGTGATCAGCTTGCACGATGTGAGTTTGGGTTACGAAGATAAAACCATTCTATCGGGCTTAAACCTAAGCTTGCACCCAGGTACTCGGTTAGGTTTGCTAGGGGTTAATGGTGCTGGTAAATCGACCTTGATAAAAGCATTGTCAAAAGAGCTTAGGCCAAAGCAAGGCCATATTCATTTTGGGCAAAACATTGCAGTCGGCTATTTTGCGCAACATCAACTAGAATCTTTAGATGATGATGCCAGTCCGTTTTTGCATATCCGCCGTATTGATAACGAAGCGCGTGATCAGGATATTAAAAACTTTATTGGCCGTTTTGGTTTTTCAGGTGAGCGCGCTAGTGAGCCGGTTGTTAATTTTTCGGGTGGAGAAAAGGCGCGTGTTGCACTAGCGATGATTGCTTGGCAAAAGCCAAACCTTTTGCTGCTGGATGAGCCAACCAACCACCTAGATTTAGATATGCGTGAATCATTGAACCTAGCGCTGCAGCAATATGAAGGCGCAGTGATTTTGGTGTCGCACGATCGTTATCTGTTAAACACCACTGCCGATGAATTTTGGTGGGTACGAGATGGCGGCGTTGAACCTTACCATGGCGATCTTGCGGATTACTTCCAGTTGCTGCTTAAAGCGCCAACGCAAACCAGCTCGACAAGCCGTGAGCAGAGTGATGATTCAGCTGTCGATAAAAAAGCACAAAGGCAAGCCAGAGCGGCACAAAGGGAACGTTTAAAGCCATTGCAAAAGCAGTTAAAAGCAACCGAGCAGAAGGTTGAAAAGCTACAACAGCAGCGTGAGCGAATTGAAATAGCGTTAGCGGACCCAACTATATACGAGGCAGACAACAAAGCGTTATTGCAACAAAGCTTGCTTGAGCAGGGTGAAGTTAAAACCGCACTGGAGCAGAGTGAAGCTCAATGGATGGAATTACTTGAAGAGCTTGAGGCGTTGCAGGCGGGCGACCAGTAGCTGCAGTACATCATAGAAGCCTAAACAAAGCGCAATATTTCGTGCTTTAGGCTTGCGTTCAAGGTGAATTTAATCATTAATCGGACATAACCCCTAATTACAATGGTGACATAGGGCGCTATCAGAAAATCTGAATAGCAAGCCATGGCAGCAGCGGGCATTTAATCGCTCATGTGTAATGCTTGTTGGCCCTATTTGAGGAGAATGAAGTGAAAAGCGAAGAAAATACAAACCCAGTAAGCGAGCGCCTGTTTTCTGGTCGTAAGGTTTTAATCTGTGAAGAAATTAATCAGACGATGGCGAAAAAAGTGACGGCTCAATTGTTGGCATTAGCAGAAGAGTCGGATGACGACATTACTCTGTTTATTAACAGCCAAGGCGGCCATGTAGAAGCCGGAGATACTATTCATGACATCATTCGCTTTATTAAGCCGAAAGTAAAAGTCATCGGCACCGGCTATGTTGCTAGCGCAGGTACTCATATCTTTTTAGCGGCCGAAAAAGAAGATCGCTATTGTCTGCCAAACACTCGTTTTCTAATTCACCAGCCGTCTGGTGGTGTACAGGGTCAAGCCAGTGATATTGCCATCCAGGCGCAGCAAATTGTGCGTATGAAAGAACGTCTTGCGAACATTATTTCTAAACAAACCGGCCAGCCGGTTGAGCGTGTTCGTGAAGACATCGAGCGTGACAACTGGATGACGACGGACGTTGCCATAGAGTATGGCATTGTCAATAAAGTCATCGAAACTATCAGCGAGCTAAACTAGGCTAAACTGATCAAAAAAGAGCCGTAAATACTCTTTGTATTTACGGCTAGCCAGGTAAGCTTGCGTAACCCAGATAACTATAATTGAGGGAAATAAAATGAAGCTAGTCAGTGCTATTGTGAAACCATTTAAATTAGATGACGTCAGAGAGTCGTTATCCGAAGTTGGCATTCAGGGTATCACCGTTACCGAAGTAAAGGGTTTCGGTCGTCAAAAAGGCCACACTGAGCTGTACCGCGGCGCTGAATACATTGTCGATTTTTTGCCGAAAGTGAAGGTTGAAATTGCCGTTGAAGATGATCAGGTCGATACCGTCATTGAAGCGGTAACGAACGCAGCGGCTACCGGGAAAATCGGTGATGGCAAAATTTTTGTTTCACCTCTTGAGCAGGTTATTCGTATCCGTACGGGCGAAACAGGTCCTGAAGCGATCTAGTCAGCTGATTGTAGATGTTAATGTTATCTAATCGGTAAAAGAGCTAAATCGGTAAAAGGGTTGCATAAAGCAGCCCTTTTTTTGTGCCAACGATAAATCCGTTGCGTTTGCTAATACCTCACCACGACCTTTTGCTAATCGCTGCCTAAATAAGGCTAAGCCGATTTCTGTATACGTTTAAACATGCGCTGAGTCGCATACAAAAATAACCACTACAGCTTAGAATAACCGACTAAACTTATCTGACTGATACAGTCTATTTAGTGGCCTGCCTATGGTTAATTCAATGGGTGATCGATTACCCGTACCGCCTGCGTTGGTGTATTTGCTGCACCAATTGAAGGTAAACAACATACGTTATCATCTGTTTGGTGAGATTCCCGGTACAGAAATGGCTTATGTTGACCTAGATAGAGATTATGCCGCTAACCTCAAGCAGCAGGTCTTGCCAGATAATTGGTCAATGATAACGCCGCATTTTTTGGCTAACCGAGCCTTGGTGCAAGGTCAGCAAGACCCTATTCAACAAGGCGAAGAGCCAGAGTCTATCGTTATCGCCTATGGTGATCATCACGATAAAGAGATTGAGCATTTGCAGGGTATTTGTGAGCAAATTCGCTATCTGCGTGAGCAGGTTGCCTCACGGTTGGTTTACCACAAGGCTCATCCACCAGAGCCGATGGAAATCCATCAGCTGATTAAGCAGCTAAAAGGGTCCGATCTTAGTTAGAGAGCAATTGGATAGAGCTACCAGTGGATAGCACTGCGATAAAACCAGCAACAAAATATAATGAGCTATAGGTTACAACGACTCTTCAATTGCTTTGGCGCTCATTACCTTTGGCGTGTATTTATAGCTGCTAATATTTGCCCATGTCTCATTATGATGAGCGGATATAGTTTTAGCATCTAATACTCTTGTATCGAGAGTAGTGTGTGCATCGCTCACAACCGTGATAGAAAACCCACGAGACAAAGCGTGGCGTAGAGTGCTATCGACACAAAACTCGCTCTGCATACCACAAATAACCAATTCGCTAACGTCTAGGCTTGAGAGTTGAGCTGCTAAGTCAGTATCTTTGAACGCATCTGAAAAGCGTTTTTGTACGATTATGTCGTCCTCTTCTTTTATAAGGCCTTCAGCCAGTTGCCAGCCTTTAGATTGCTCTTTGAGAGGCCCGTCTTTTGCTTGATGCTGTACAAAAATAACAGGAAGCTGCTTTTTTCGAGCAACATTGGAAAGTGAGTTAATCGTGCTGATGACGTTTTCTGAATTAAAGGTTTTATATTCACCAGAACATAGAGCGTTTTGAACATCGATAATAATCAGTGCTTTTTGTGGCATGCTTAAAGTCCAAGGTTGGTTAGGGCTGATGGTTTATTCTTAAACTGGCTAAGAAAGCAAAATACTGTATTTAGGTAATAGCGCTTTAATATCTTCAGGGCCAAAAACCTGTTCTGCATGTATGCCGCATTCGCGTGCTGCCGTGACGTTTTTTAAGCCATCATCAAAAAATAGTATTTCATCGGGTTTGCATTGCAGCGCGTTAATCAACGCTTGGTAAATTTTAGTGTCAGGCTTCATGACACCAAAGCTCATGCTGGTAAAAGGGTTGTCGAGCAGCGGCAGAAAGCTGTTTCGTTGTTTTAGAATTTGCCAATGAAAGGCGTTGGTATTGCTTAGCAGGCTCAATTGGTAGTTCGGCTTAAGTTGTTTAAGTAGCTCTACCACGCCGGGAAAGTCATCTTGCAGGATATTGCGAAAGCAGCGCTCAAAGTCAGGTTTGCTGATGCTTAGGCTGTTTTCTGCAACCAGTTCAGCGTAGAAAGTATCGAAGTCTATTTTGCCTTCTTCAAAATCAGTCGCAGCTTTTGAATTTGCCCAGCGAGCGTGAATTTTATCAAAAGCTATATTCTCGCCTAAAATTTTAGACACCTGATTGTGCCAGTCGATGTTGACCAGCACGCCGCCCATGTCGAAGACCAGATGCTTTATTTCTGTTTGCAGCATTGAAGTCGCCCCGAATCACTTAAAGGCAGCACTATATACTTTGCTTAGTTAAATGTAGATGATCAGCGGCTCAGAAAAGTTTATGAGTTGTTGTTCGATGCTTAACGTTATTACGATGCTGTTTCCGTTATGGGCGATCTTAGGGTCATTAGTTGCGTATTTTCAGCCAGAGCTTCTTGTTGGCTATAAAGGCCAAATTGTCCCGTTATTGATGATTATTATGTTGGCGATGGGGCTTACCTTAAAATTGGAAGATTTCTGGGCCGTTGTTTCCAATAAAAAGGCGTTAATACTGGGTGTGATTTTGCAATTTACGGTTATGCCTATTGTTGCATTAATCATTAGTATCGTGCTGCAAATGGATAAGGCTGTAACGATTGGAATGGTCTTGGTGGGTAGTGTTGCTGGTGGAACGGCTTCGAATGTTATTTGCTATTTGGCGCGCGGTAATGTGGCGCTTTCGATCAGTATGACGGCTACTTCTACGCTCGTAGGTGTTGTCATGACTCCGTTATTGATTGATCTTTTGCTGGGTGTTTCTGTCGACGTTCCGGCGTTAAGTATGATTGTGAGCTTGGCCAAGATTGTTCTATTACCTGTTTCAGCTGGCATCATGCTGAATTATTTCTTTGCCCGATACGTAGTGCGATTAGCCGATGTGTTTCCTTTTATTTCTATGGTCGCCATTGTTGCGGCCATCTCAATTATTGTAGCGATTAATCAAGCGCAGATAGCGACAGTCGGAATGGTGGTTTTCATCGGAGTTGTTTTGCATAACGCAATTGGCTGCTCAGTTGGGTATGGCGTCACTCGATTATTAGGCTTTGATCGGACCGTTTGTAAAACCATTGCTATTGAGGTTGGCATGCAAAATTCTGGCTTAGCAACTGCTTTAGCACTGAAATTCTTTACGCCCTTGTCGGCATTGCCTGCCGCGATATTTTCAATTTGGCACAACATAGCAGGTTCCATATTCGCTCTGGTCGCGGTATGGGCGGAGAAAGAATCAAAGTCGTGAACTGGTGGTGCAGAATTTGTTATGAGACTAACCACATCGCTGACTTATCTGTTTGGCGATAGTGAGTGACGAGTGGTTAGTCTAAAGCGATAGAACTAGCCTTGGTTTAAAATAGTATTTTTAATATCTTCGTCTTTTCGGTTCAGGTAATGAGTTGACTGAATTTTACGAATGGTTCGGCATTTGCCTCTAATCAACAGCGTTTCGGTAGTGGCAAGTTCGCCTTTACGTTTAACGCCTTCCAATAAGTCGCCTTTGGTAATGCCCGTGGCCGAGAATATCACGTTGTCCGAACTGGCCATTTCATGTAATTGATAAATACGGCCCGGTGAAACACCCATCTGTTCGCAACGAGTTGCTTCTAGTTGGCTTAAGCGAATGCTTTCTTCGTCTTCACCTTTGGCGTCTTTGCGTAACATAAGGCGACCTTGCATGTCGCCGCCTAGGGCACGAATAACCGCAGCTGAGACAACGCCCTCTGGCGCGCCGCCAACACAGTACATCATATTGACATCGCTCTCCGGCATGCAGGTCAGGATGCTGGCAGCAACATCACCGTCGGGTAGCGCGAAAACGCGTACACCCATTGCCTGCATTTCTTTAATGGCATCATCGTGGCGCGGTTTGGCTAATGTCACCACGACCAGTTCAGAAAGCTCTTTGCCTAATGCTTTGGCTACTGCGGTAACGTTGTCTTGCAGCGGTTTGTCTAAATCGATGACGCCACGTGCTTGTGGCCCGACAACCAGTTTTTCCATGTACATATCTGGTGCTTTAAGAAAAGAGCCCTTTTCACCGACAGCCATAACAGCAACTGCATTGGCTTGGCCCATGGCTGTCATGCGCGTGCCTTCAATAGGGTCAACGGCTATGTCGCAAGCATCGCCGACACCGGTGCCGACTTTTTCGCCGATATAGAGCATGGGAGCTTCGTCTATTTCGCCTTCACCAATGACGATCTCGCCGTCGAACTCGACTTTATTTAGCATCGCACGCATCACCTCAACGGCAGCCGCATCGGCTTTGTTTTTGTCGCCACGTCCTAACCAGCTATAGCCAGCTAAGGCGGCAGCTTCAGTGACACGGGAAAAATTAAACGCCAGATCGCGATGCATAGGGGAGCTCTCCAAAAAGTTTGCCATATTCTACCTGTTTTTATTGTTAAACGGCAGGTTCCCAGCCGTTAGGCGAAGCTAAGGTGCTGCCTTTAGTATGCGGCCGCTTTACTTGAAAGGTTAAAGGAATAACAGTTTTCATTTACCTAACAGAGCGTTTATCAGTATGATTTAGCGGCTTGGTCAGGCGTAAGTGGGTGACTAACGAAACGAGCATACTATTCGACTCTGTCTAGTAGATTAGATAGTTATTCGATCAGGAAATAGCGTGCTTTTTATAATAATAAATCAATGACGCCTATTCACAGTTCCATGCAACGCTTTTTAGCCGTCTGCTTTAATAAAACAGTGAGTGATCGGTGGCGCTATGTTTTTAATACAACCATGTTTTTAACAGTAATCATTGAACTTTATCGTCGACGCCATTGGCTAGCTAGCTTTTGCTGGATAGCAGTGCTCGTGAGTAGTGGTTTTGTTCAGGCTAGGGCAGAAGGCTTATTGGTTGAAGAGCATTCGACCGAAACGTCGCTTACTCAAGATTCTTTGCCATTAACTACTCAGCCATTGGTGCTCGCATCAACATCCGAGCCTTATTCGGTAGTATCGCGAACCACATCCAGTGGTTATTTTGCTGTCCAGCCAGAAGATTTTTTCAGCCTTAGTCAGCAAACTGAAATGCCGCAAGTGCCGAATTTATCGGACGATCAATTTGAATTATTTCCCGATTATCGCAGTAACCCTGTACAGGCGATTGCTCTGCGTGTCGACAACCAGACCAGCACTAAAGATTGGGTGTTACACGTCAGCAATTTTGGTCCTGATCAATATGTCGTTTGGTTGAAAACCGGGCAGGAGATTGAACGCCTCACTGTTGAGGCGGGTCATCAACCACTTGGAAATGCCTTAGGCCGTGCGATATCGCTGAGCCTGCCTGCGGGCGAGCAGACTGAAATCGTTTTACAGCAGTACGCGACTCATAAGGGCTGGATACCCTATGTTGGTCTGATGACCGCGGAACATTACAGTCAATGGTCTGCTCGAGTGGATTTTATTTATCAGGCTGCCGTCGGAGTTATTTTGGGGCTGTCGGTCGCCGGCCTATTGTGTTGGCTGTTGTTAAGGGAGCCGACCTTTTTTTGGGCTTCGATATCGGCACTTTGTGTCAGTCTTTATTACTTAGAACATGGCTACCTGTTTGAGCACTTTTATGGCGTTAAACATCAACGTGGCGATTCCTTTTGGTGGATTATCTCGCTCTCTAGTGCGTCTTTACTGGCATTTGCTGGCAGCTTTATTCAATTGGGTAAAGGCTGCAAAGCGCTAAAAATAAGTTTTTACAGCCTGGGCATTATTGCCATGCTGCTGCCGTTTATTGCGCCCTACGTAAGTTTTTTTACCAAGGCGGCACTGTATGCATTGGTTACCAATGCATTGATGCTGGCTATTTTGATCTCGGCGCTGATAAAGATTCGTAGCAGCGGTCGCTACTACTTAATGTATCTATTGGGTTGGCTACCGCTATGTTTCACCATTGGCCAATCGGCGTGGTTCTTTTTTGCAGACTGGTCGGAGGTCTCTCAGCTCGATGTCTCCTATAAGCTGATTTGGGAATTCTATCTGCATGTATTACATGTACTCATACACATCATTGCGTTAGTGGATCGGGTTCGCAGAATGAGAATAGAAAAAGCAGAAGCGGTGAGGCTGAGTAACGCAAAATCCCTTTATATGGCGCACAGCAGTCATGATTTACACCAGCCTATTTATTGCATGAATCTCTATGCCGATGCATTGCGGCCGTTTTTAAAGCAGCCGCAAGCGCTTGAGATCTTGGATAAATTGCAGACGTCTCAGAGTGCAATGAGCCGTTCGTTGCAGCAGATTATGGATTTAAATCGGCTAGAGGCTGGTGTGATCCAACCGCAGATCCAAGCCGTTGCGCTGCAATCTCTATTTAATGAGGTGCAGGGTGAGCTGGCAATTTTAGCGCAAGAAAAAGGCTTAAAGCTGCGCTTTTGTGCGACAACTCGATGGGTTCAGACCGATCCAGACTTGCTCTTGCGCATGGTAAAAAATCTGGTATCTAATGCGATTCGTTATACCGAGAAAGGCGGAGTGTTGGTTGGCTGCCGACATCGAGCAGGAGCAATCGAGCTGCAGGTGATCGACACTGGGCAAGGTATGTCGGACGACGCCATCTCACAAGTGTTCGATATTTATCAGCGAGTCAGCTCGGGTGAGCAAGATGGCGCGGGCATTGGCTTGTCGATCGTTAAGCATCTGGCTGAGCTACTGAATCATCCTATCCAAGTATCGTCACGCTTAGGTCAAGGCAGCTGTTTTAGTCTTCGCTTACCGCTTACGGAAAAACCGGTTAATTGTCAGCCATTAGCGAAACCTGAAACTATTGCTTTAGTTTGCCCTGAAGCAGGTCAGCGTTATTTGACCGATTACTTTATGGCTCAAGGCTTTGGTGTTGAAAGTTTTGCGTCTGTTTCAGCGGCTGTTGCGGCGGCCGTCGATAATCAAATCGCTATGCTGGTCTGTCATGCATCCTTATTGGCAGAACCAGAGCTGGAATTAATCTCCCAAGCAGCGTCGTTGAAAAACTGTACCTTGGTTGCAATAGACGCAGACTCACTGCCGAGTCATTGGTTGCAATTGCGCAGCGCGATGAACCTGATTCAATTAAGAGCGCTATTGAATTTCCATCAACGAAAAGCGAATCATTAGCTGATGTTTAGGTTGAAAAGCTCATGCTAAAAATAGTCCATACCGATGATCACGATATTTTCCGTGATGGCATGAAGCTGTTGTTGACGCAGTTATTTCCAGAGGCAGAGTTACTCGAAGCAGATAGTTTAGAGCAGTTAGAAGCTGTTTTAGCCGAGCATTTGGATGTCAGTTTGGTGCTGTTGGATATTCGCATACCTGGCGTTGAAGGTTTAGCTGGCCTTAAGCATATCAAACAGAGTTATCCGATTTTGCCGGTGATTGTCATGTCCACCGTTGATCAGGCTGCGAGTATTCAACAGATGGTTGCGCTCGGTGCCGACGGCTTTATTTCTAAGGACCTCGATAAAGCCAGTATTGTTTCCGCACTGAAAAGAGCGATTACTGGAGAACGAGTTTTTGTCAGCCCACATCATGCCGAACCGTTCTTGCAACTCAGTCCACGCAAGATTGAACTTATAAAATTGTTAGAGCAGGGTTTATCCAATAAAGAGATTGCCGATCAGATTCGGTTGTCTTCTTCTACCGTTCGAGATTATGTCTCTGAGTTGTTGACTCTGTTTGAATGCGATAACCGAACGCAGCTGGTCACTAAGGTGCGCAAGCTAGGCTATATAATCGATTAGACTGTGGGCTTGATCGTTAAGAGGGTTGTTCACCGTTAGCGAGAATGTACTAGAACCGTCTGCTGGTTTGTCTCATTGAAGCTATGTAATAAAAAATTGCCTTGGCCGTCATTCTCATACCAACCGATGTTTTTGTCGTTCATAGAGGTTGAGAATAAATCCAAGTCGCCATCAAGATCGATGTCGGCGGCACTGACCCAGCTAACCGCTTCTGTATTATCGTGAACTATGTGATGGGTAAACTGCTGATTACCGTCATTTTCGAACCAAAGTATACGGTAATTGGTTGAGCTAACGGCAAGCACATCTAAGTCTTGATCGTTGTCTAAATCGGCAGAAGAAAGGAAATAAACACCGTAGCTTTCGTTGGGATTACCAACCGACTTTTTGGTGAAGTTTTGTGCGCCGTCGTTTTCATACCAAGCTATATGATCATCGGCATAGAGCGATGAAATAACATCAAGATCGCCATCTTGATCTAAATCGACAGCGTAGGCTGCTAATACAGAATCATCCAATTCACTGAGATGCAGAGCCGCTTGGTCATGGCTATTAGCACTGGCTGAGCTTAGACGGCAGCCAGAGTACAGGGTGATAAATAATAAAGTGAGATAAAACGCTAATTGCATGCTCTGAAAGCCTATTTATCGGTTCATTTTGAACGCCTTTATAACGGCGCCTAAGGTACCTTTAATGAGGCTAAAACGTAATCCGACAGATGTCGGGTATTGAGTAATCATTTGATTGCTCTGAAGCTAGAGCCATAGCGGTATGCAGAATGTTAAATCAAAATGCTCTTCTGGGTCTATAAAGTGACAACGACGATAATTAGCGTACCCCGGCGTTGGTGCCAAACTGTAGCCACTGTTGGGGAGCCAATCATGGTAAAACTTATGCAGTATGGGCAGTAAGTCACCATAGAAGCCAGAGGCTTCAAAGCAAGCGTAGCTGCCACCGGGAATGATAAATTGGTTAAGTGGTAAAGCCTTTTTTGGTGAGATATCGACTTCGATACAGGCAACATAATGGCACTTATCTAAGGGCGTAATGTCGGCGTTCGAATGGTGCAGTCCTAGCTTAGGGAGTGAATCCCAGTCTAGCGATTGTTGACGTGCCCAGACTTCTAGCTTTTCCCATGTTTGTCGTATATCTCTGCCATAGCTTAGGTGACGAAGATACACGGCTTTGCGAGGAGGTAATGTTTTGACTGTGACCTGTGGCGTGGCGTAGTTCGCTGCTTTTTCTGCACGCTCGACGATAGCGCTGTCCCAATTTTGTTGTGTTTGTCTAATTCGGGCTTGGTAGCCATTGCTTCGCCATTGGCTAGGTGTGCATGCGAACTGTTTTTTGAACGCGTGTGAAAAGGATGCCTGAGATTTAAATCCGCACTGGCTAAGTATATTGCCTATGGATAAATCAGGGAAAAAAACCAATTGATTTGCGGCTAATTCTAAACGAACTCGACGAATATAGTCGGTAACGTTCTCTCCTACGACAGATTTAAAACAGCGATGGAAATGAAACGTTGACCAGTTAGCGGCTTCTGCCAATTGCTTTGCACTGAGCGGCTGATCAATGTCTCGATGAATTTTATGAAGGACATCGTTGATCCTGTGTTGCTGGCTTTTATGCATTGGTTTATTTCCAGTATCTATAAACGAGACGCTATCAGCTTAATTTTTAGGATGTTATAGAAAGCAACCAAAATAGCACAAATGGACAAAAGACTAAGCAACTTAGCGCAAACCTCATTGAATGCTTACGCGTAGAGTTTTGCTCTTCATTAGAGCAAAGGAGGTATTCATGTTACCCGCTCAACGTATGGCTTCGGTGCAGCCTTCCTATATTCGGAATATTTTAAAAGCCACCCAAGGAAACAATGTCATGTCATTGGCTGGTGGCTTACCTGATGAAAGACTATTTCCTACTCGGTTATTGGATAACGCAGCAAGAGAGTTGGACCAAAATATAGAAGTCTACCAGTATGGTTTGACTCGTGGTCTTCCAGCGTTAGTCGAGCACTTATGTGCTGAAAATAATCTGCCATCCGATGAACAGCTGCTTATTACTACTGGATCTCAGCAGGGGTTGGATTTAATTTGCCGAGCCTATTTGAACCCTGATGACCGAGTTTTGGCTGAAGCGCCAGTTTATTTAGGTGCATTACAGGCGTTTCAGCTTGCTCAAGCCAAAGTCGGCTTAATTGACGCAACATCAAAAGGGCCTGATCTTGACCAACTAGAGGCGAAGCTTGCTAAGGGCTGCGTGAAGTTTTTTTACGCGGTACCGGATTTTCATAATCCAACCGGCACTTGTTGGAGTAAGGCAACGCGAATCGCTGTTGCGGAATTACTTGACCGATATGAAGTGGCACTTATTGAAGATGTTCCTTATCGGCAGCTTAGATACAGTGGTGAACATCTGCCTTTGGTCAGTAGCTTGATGAAAGGAGACTTCTTTCTGCTTAACTCGTTTTCCAAAATAGCAACATCGGGTATGAGGCTTGGTTGTGTTCAGGCAACGAAAAAATTGTTACAGCCGTTAATTACAATTAAACAGGCCAGCGATTTACACACAGCTTTACCTATGCAGCAGATGCTATTGAGTCTATTGCAAGCGCCTGAATTTGAGGGCCATATTGCTTCATTGAGGCATCATTATGGACAGCGTGCACAAGCGCTCGCCAATGCACTGATCAGCCAAATTGGTGGCCGGTTAACATTCAATGAAGTGGAAGGTGGAATGTTTCTTTGGGCACGGATCAACTGCGTAAATGCGGTATCACTTGCTCAAGAGTGTTTAAAAAACGATTTGGCTGTCGTGCCGGGTCAAGCGTTTTGGCCGGAAGGCAAAGCAGGTTATCAAGCAATTCGGCTAAATTTCACTCGCTTAGCGCCCGCTGATTTAGAAAAGGCTGTCGGCCGTTTATCATCAGCGATGTCTGCTCTTTAAAACAAGAGTGACTTTTATCCCGGCGCTGAACCTGTAAACTTCGGCTTTTATTGTATTTTTCCAGTGAGCAGTGACGTTATTTTATGAGTAAAACTAAGCGCCCCATCCCTGTTTTTGATCAGCCGATTATCGAAACCCATTGCCATCTAGATTACCTTGAAGGTGAGGCGGTCAGTGAGGTATTGGAGCGCGCCACGGCAAAGGGCGTTGAGAGGATAGTCACCATTAGCGTCTCACCTGATAATCTAGCCAAGGTGCGCGAGCTCACTGAAAACCCGCTTATTTGGGGTACGCAAGGTATTCATCCGCACGATGCAGATGCCTTTACCGAAGCAACGGCAGCAGAGATTCTTAAACATGGTAACGATGACAAGATCGTCGCCATTGGTGAGATTGGTCTGGATTACTACTACGAGCACTCTGACCGTGCGGTACAACGTAAGGTGTTCGAGCAGCAGTTAGAAATCGCTATTCAGCTGGGTCAGCCTATTGTTGTTCATACTCGCGAAGCTGATGAAGACACCCAAGCGATTCTGAAAAACTTCAGCTCTCAATTAAAGGGTAATGGCGTTATTCATAGCTTTACTTCAGGATTACCGCTGGCCGAGTTTTGTTTAAATGAAGGCTTTATGCTCGGTTTTAATGGCATCGTAACTTTTAATTCTGCACAAAATGTTCGCGACGTAGCTGCCATTACGCCGCTTGATCGTATGTTGGTGGAAACCGATTCGCCTTATTTAACACCCGCGCCTTATCGCGGTCGTCCAAATGAGCCGCAATATTTGCCATTTATCGTGGAAAAATTAGCCGAAGTTAAAGAGCAGACGGTTGAGGTGATTCTTGAACATACTTACCAAAACGCTAAGCAACTGTTTGGTTGGCATTAACCGATTGTTAGCAGACTGCTGAAAATAAAAAGGAGCCATTATGCTAGGTATTGTTGTTTGGGGTTTAACGCTTGGCCAGGCGCTGTTAGTGACCGGCAATATTTTGTTGGTATCGGTCACGGCATTGGTTGGTGAAGTGATCAGCCCATCCTTAAGATTGGCGACCTTGCCAGTGGCGATGCAGTTTGTCGGTTTAATGAGCGCAACGTTACCAGCGGCTCTGTTAGTAAAGCGGTTAGGGCGTAAACGTATCTTTCTAATCGGTAATAGCATTGGTTTATTTGGTGCAGCGTTAGCCTGTTATGCTTTGTTTTTGGCGAATTTTTGGTTGTTTTCGTTAGCCACTTTTTTACTGGGTGTGGCGATTGGTATTGGTCAGCAATATCGTTTTGCTGCGATTGAAAACTGTGCGCCAGATAAAGCACCACAGGCCATTAGCCTGATTATGGCCGGTGGCGTATTAGCCGCAGTCTTAGGCCCTAATTTAGCTGTATGGTCGCAAAAGCTGATGCCTAGTGATCTCTACATTGGCGCCTTTGCTTGCCTATTCGCGCTGTATTGCCTCACCACCTTGCTTGTTGCATTACTGCCGCTGAAACCTGCTAGTTTAGAAGAGCAAATGGGTACAGCGCGCAGCTATAAAACTCTTTTAGCACAGCCAACGCTTATTGCTGCGATGACATCCGGTGCGATTGGTTATGGCGTGATGGTGTTGGTGATGACAGCAACGCCACTGGCGATGAAAAGCTGTGGCTTGGAATTCACTCATACTGCAAGCGTTATTCAATGGCATGTATTAGGTATGTTTGCGCCTGCCTTTGTAACGGGTCGCTTAGTGAGCCGATTTGGCGCCAGTAAAATTATTCAAACAGGATGTATTTTGTTGCTAGCCAGTGTCTTTTTAAGTCAGTTCGGCCAAAGCTATTGGCACTTTTGGACCGCATTGGTGTTGCTCGGTATCGGTTGGAATTTTACCTTTGTTGCCGCTACAGGTTTGTTAACCACAACTTACCAGCCAGCGGATAAAGCCAAGGTTCAGGGTTTAAACGACTTTTTGGTGTTTTCTAGCTCAGCGCTTGCCAGCATTTTAGCCGGTTATTTGCAGAGCCTGTTGGGCTGGAGTTTGCTTAATATAGTGATGATTCCGGCTATCTTGATTGCCATGCTGACGGTGTTTATCAGCGTTAATCAGTCACGGCGTCAAACGGTTGCGGCTTAATAAAGCCACAACCATTGCATTCGCCTGCCTAGTTTTGACTTACTGAGCGTCAGCTTCTGCTAATAAGCCTTGAATGCCAGAATAAATAGCCGGCGTCGTTACTAAGATATTTTGGCCAAATAACTGAGGGTTTTCGCCTTCAGGAATATCAATGAAGTGACCAAACTGAGCGCCGGCTTCACGTGCGATTAGCTGCGCTGCGGCAAAGTCCCAAGGTTTCACCGATTCGAAATAAGCATCCATACGGCCACAGGCAACCCAGCAAATATCGAGCGCGGCAGCGCCAATACGGCGTAAGTCGGCGCAGTTTTTCAGCACATATTCCACGCGTTTAAGAATCGGGTCGATGTTATCTTTCTGGTAAGGAAAGCCAGTAGCAACAATGGCTCGGTGTAGTTGGTTTTTTCCAGACGGCTGAATAGCTTGCCCATTTAACAAGGCACCTTTGCCTTGAATCGCGCTGAAGGTTTCTTCAGTAAAGGGGTTATGTACCACTGCAACTTTGCAGTCACCCTGATAAAAGTAAGCGATAGAAATGGCTACCTGATGATGGCCATGCGCATAGTTAACCGTGCCATCGATTGGGTCGATCACCCAGAGGTGCTCGCATTCGGTCGTGCTGTTCGGCGCGAGCTCTTCTGACAAAATATCGTGGCCTGCGAAGCTTGCCTGAATACCTTCACTAATGAGTTTGTCGGCGGCAACATCGGCTTGGGTGACGAGTTCGGTGTCGTCAAATTTAAACTCAATGGTGAGTGATTTACGTAACTGTTTAATTTCTTCACCAGCCTGTTTGGCGAGTGTTAAAGCCAGCGTTAGCATTGGCTGATAATCGGTCATAGTGCTTTACTCAAAAGTTCTTAAGGTTGTGGAATGCATGTATTCAAGAAGGTAGATCTTGGTCTGCTGTAACCGACTCGCCACCCTGTTGAAATCTGTTTGTCATATTATCCCTAAAATAGATGAACATCTTGCGACATCGTTAGGAAAGTTGATTTGGCTAGTTTGCGATAAAGCCTACACATTAAAGAGTGTCAGCTTTATCGCTCGATAAGCCAAAATCAGGATGTGATTAAGAAGACGCCATTTTGGCAGCAACGAAGACGAAAAAACCACCAAGGCAAGCTTCTACCCAACGCCGAAATTGACTGTATAGACGACGAATCGTTTCAGCAGAAAGCATCAAAGCCCATGCGCCATGGCAAACAAACGATATTATACATGCACCGAAAACATAGACAGTTGTTATGGTGATCCCGGCATTGTGGACAGCACCGACGGAAGTGATGGCAAGCCAAAACGCAATAGCTTTTGGATTGGTGACTTGCAGTAATAAGCCTGTCGAAAAGCAGCGAGCCAGCGAGTGAGATTGCGTCTTACTCGCCGTGACGGGAGGCGGGTTGAACGATTTTTTAAAGGCGCCGTAGGCTAAATAAAGCAAATAGCCTGTACCTACTAATCTCAAAATTAGCATGGCCCACGCCACTTCTGACAAAAGCAAACCAACACCTAAAAGTGTTAATAGGTTGATGCAGACGCTGCCCAAAGCGATGCCAGCGCAAGCCGTTAAGGCTTTCGTTCTTCCTTGTTCAGTCGCCAAGCCCATAAGCATCATCACCGCAGGCCCAGGAGACAGGCACGCGCCAATAAGGATAGAGTAAGCCGTAATAATCCCTGGTAAGAAAATCAGGATGTCATTCATTTTCATTATTCCCCTTTTTCGTTAATGGCTGGATTCATAGTGTAATCTCGATCAATGTGAGCAACACAGATACGATAGTCACTAAAAAGCTGTTGAATTCCGGTTTCTTGGGCGTCTAAATGCAAATGGTGGTTTCGCCATTGTTTAACGGAATCCTCATCTTTCCAGAAAGACAGTGACAAGTAACGATTGTCTTCGTTGATTGATTGAAAACGTTCGACTGAGATAAAGCCTTCAATTTTTACAAGGTGTTCTTTTAGCTGCTTGGCGATCTCAAAGTAATCGTTATTCGCAGAATCGTTAAGTGTGACTTGAAAAATAACGGCAATCATATCGATGCTTTTGGCGTTTGTTTATAGGTGCCATCGACAACTTCTAGAAAAGATCGATGCTCGGATACAATGAATTGCTGTTCTGACGCTAGGGTAAAGTTTTGTTGCCCAGCGGCATCGCCTCTTAGGCGCTTTCGGTAGCGCTCGTAGTCTGCCAAGCTGTTAAAGCTAATTAAGCCAAAGGCTTTGTCGTTCGTGCCCTCGTGCGGTAAGAAGTAACCTAATAAATCACCTCCGCACAGAGGAATAATTCGCCCCCAGTTCTCTGCGTACTGTTTGAATTGCTCTCGTTTGTAGGGGTCTATCTTATACTCAATAAAGCAAGTGATGGTCATTGTTTGTTACCTTTCGTTAGGTTGATTAAAGGTTTATCGATATAAATAAAATTACCAATAGGGTTTACCTTAAAGGTATAAATAGAAGCTTGCTTCGGTCGCCATCGAACTAATGTATTTTTCAAATTAAGAGAATGCTATTTTGTGGTGATCTGATTTTTCATGGGCCAGTAACGGTTAAGGAGCATTCAATTGGAGCCGAATTTTTCAATCATCGCAGGTTTAATTGGTGATCCTGCTCGTGCTCGTATGTTAAGTGCGCTCATGGCGGGTAAAGCTTTAACCACCACAGAACTTGCGTTAGAAGCGGACATCACCGCGCAAACGGCGAGCAGTCATTTAGCAAAATTGGTTGATGCTCAGCTGTTGGCTGTGCGTAAGCAGGGCAGGCATCGTTACTTTCAATTGCATCGTCCCGATGTTGCAGAACTGATCGAAAAACTTTTGAACGTTACCGTGACTTCAACAATTCAAACGGGGCCGGTGGACAGTAAGTTGAGGCATGCTCGAGTTTGTTATGACCATTTGGCTGGTGCGTTGGGTGTTGCGCTTTATGATTCATTAGTTAGCAAGAGTTTTTTAATCGATAACGGTGAAGAGGCAATAATAACCTAGCAGGGCAAAGCCTTTTTCCAAGATAAAGGTGCTAATTTCAACGAATTTAATCAGTGTAAGCGGCCCGTTTGTAAGTCTTACCTTGATTGGAGTGAACGTAGAAATCATCTTGCCGGTCAATTAGGCCACTGGGTTTTAGAAGATTTGTTGCATAAAAAATGGGCGCGCCGAGTCGAGGGATCTCGGCAAGTACACTTTACTAAATCAGGTCTACAGCATTTTCAAAAAGCGTATCAGCTAAGCGATATTTTGGCTGATTAGGCACCCTTCTGAATAAACACCATATCGCGGCCGACAAATTCAATAGCCTGAGCGCCAAAAGCTTCTGCTAACCAATAAAAGCTTTGCTCATGATAAAAGCAGACATGGGTTGGGTCGTTTTTGTATTGCCAGCGCTCAAAGGCATCCACATCTTTAACTCGTTGCGTCATTAACGCCAGCCAGCCGTTAGGCTTGAGCTGTTGCCAAAGTTTTTCGAGCTCTTGGCGTGGCTGATGTAAGTGCTCGATCACTTCGGTAGCGACAATGGCGTGGTAACTGTCTTCTAAAACGGTATTGTTCGGCTGATAAAAACTATCGTATAGGCTGACGTCGAAGCCTTCTTTTTGCAGTTGCTTGGCTAATGCCGGTGCTGGGCCGCAACCGAAATCAAGAATCTGTGCCGGCGGTGAAAGCCGTTCTTTCAGTGGTGAGACGATGCGGTTTAAGAATTGGTTATAGCCACTGTCGTCGACATCGTTTTCATGCAAATCGTAAATGGCTTTTTCTTCATGTGCAGATGGCCAGGTACTTTGTTCTGTGAACACCAGTTGGCAGTTCTGGCACTGAAAAAAGGTGCGCTTTTTATCTTCGCTGAAAAAAGACAGCTGATGCGATGAGCATAACGGGCAATCGGCAGGTGCTGTTTTGTTGGTGTTGTTCTTATTGAGCACGGCGTTAAAAATCGCCCCAGCGTTGTTGCAGCAAGCTGAGAATAACGACCGGTGCGGTCTCGGTTCGTAAAATACGCGGGCCCAGTTGCCAACTTTGAAAATCAGCCTGTTGTGCCAGTTCGACTTCTCGATCGGTTAAACCGCCTTCTGGGCCGATTAAAAAGCTGATTGAATGCGGTGTGTCTTCGGGCCAGCTAGGTTCTGTGGCGCTGGTATGTAACACCAGTTTAACGTCCGCCTGTGCGTTACTAACCCAGTTTTCAAGTGAACTAATTTCGTTCAAACGCGGCACAAAATCTCGATAGCATTGCTCGCAAGCGCTAGTGATAACAGCTTGCCAGTGCTGTTGCTTTTTTTCGGCGCGCTCGGCATTGAGTTTTAGATCGCAGCGTTCGGCGGTCAGCGGAGTAATTTCGGTTACACCCAGTTCGGTTGCCTTTTGCAGCGCGTAATCAAAGCGGTCGCCTTTGCTCATCACCAAACCCATGTGAGTGCTAATGGCGGGTTCCTCGGTTGCCGTAATTTCGGCGTTGATTTTAACGTTGGCCGAGCGTTTGCCGACTTCGACTAATTCAGCAGCAAATCGCTTACCTTGGCCATTGAATACTTCCAGAGGGTGGCCGTTGTTGAGCCGCAGAACTTTAATCAGGTGCTGAAACACTGAGGCTGGCAATTCCAATTGCTGGCCAGCGAGTGTTGCTTCGGCGAGGTAGGCTCGAATGGTGCGCATATAAAGTACCCTGTTGGTCAGAATGCTAGAGCGTTAAGCCTGTGGTTTCATCGAGCCCGAAGCGGCAGTTCATATTCTGTACCGCAGCGCCGGAGGCACCCTTACCAAGGTTATCTAATCGCGCAGTTAAATAGATGCGATCTTCACTGGCAAAGACAAACAGCTCAATACGGTTGCTACCGTTGCACGCGGTTGGTGCTAAAAAGCCATCTTCTAATTGTGAGTCGTCGTTCAGCGAAAACAGTTTCACAAAGGCTTCATTGGCGTAGGTATCGGCCAGCGTTTGCTGGATTTTTTCAGCATCGCCATTAATGGCATGAGCATGTAGTGCAACAGAAACCAACATGCCTTGCTCAACATTAGCCACGGTTGGCACAAACACTGGCGCATATTTTAAACCGGTGACGCGGGTCATTTCTGGTAAATGTTTGTGGTTTAGGTCGAGGTTTTTTAACCGCGCAGCGGCTTGGCTAGCATCGTTGCCTGTTTTGGCTTGGTAGTCGGCAATCATCGCATTACCGCCACCGCTGTAACCGGTAATGGCAGAAACCGTCATGGCGTAATCTTTAGGCACTATGCCTGCTTCAACCAATGGTGTAATCAGCAATGTCATGCCGCTTGGGTAGCAGCCTGGGTTGGCAATACGGTTACTGGTTTTAATTTTTTCACGGTAGCCGGGAAGCTCGGGAATACCGTAAACCCAGTTGTCATCTGTTCTGAATGCAGTTGAAGCATCGATAATCACGGTTTTTGGATTGTCGATTAGAGAGACCGCTTCGCGAGAGGCGTCGTCAGGCAAGCACAAAAAAACTACATCAGCATTATTTAAAAACTGACGGCGCAGTTCCGGATCTTTCTTTTGAGCTTCCGGAATACTGAGTAGCTCGACATTCGGATGCGCTGATAATCGCTGTTGAATTTGTAAGCCGGTGGTGCCGTATTGGCCGTCAATGTATGCGGTGATTTTGTTCATGTGCGATCAACCTAAATTGGATGCTGGTGAAAATAGAGCATGATTATACGCAAAAATTTGAGTTAGGCCCGACTCGGTTTTGATGCGCTGTATATCATTCATGCAAATGATGTCGATATAGTAGGAATCCGCGGGCCAATGGAAAAAACCTTCAGTAGCCAAACAACACTACCCATTATGGCGGTGCCGAGCCTCAAGAGTAGTTGTCAGAAATTGCTCGATTGGTCTAAGCCATTACAGACGAAACAACAACAGAATAAATCTAAGGTGATCATTGATCAATTCCTGCAGCCAAAAGGTGAAGGTGAACGGTTGCAAAATGCGCTGATTGATTGGAACCAAACTCAAGTGAACTCTAGCTGGCCCGCGGCTGTTTGGCAGGACCTCTATTTAGAGTCTCGCGATTCGGTGGTCATCAATAGCAATGTTTTTTATAGTTTGAAAAGCAAGTTAGATCGCCAAGTCTGTTCGCAGGCTCATATTGGCGCAGCGCTCATCGCCAGTGTCTATGGTTTTATCGCACTGATTGATCAAGAAAAACTGTCGGTCGATCAACAAAAAGGCGCACCGCTGTGCATGAATCAGTACAAAAATCTGTTCTCATCGATACGAATTCCGCAACCGCAAACGGATGTTTTTAAGGTTTCTGCTAATCGGCAGCATATAGTGGTGCTGTATAACCAGTGCATTTTTAAATTGAATGTTCTTCAACAAGACGCTACCCCTCGTTCGCCAAAGGCCATTGAGTGTGATTTGGATTTTATTTTAAGTCATCAGCAATCAGGCCAAAATTTAGGCATATTAACCAGTTTGCCACGCTCAGAATGGTCAGAGAAACGACAAGATCTGTTAGCGTTATCGGAAAAAAATCAGCAAGCCATGGCGATCATTGAGCAGGCAGCATTTGTTTTGTGTTTGGATCAACAAAGTCCTGAGGAAACGGTTGAGTTATCCAAGCAACTGCTTCATGGCTCTGGCTGTGATCGTTTTTTCGATAAGTCGTTGCAATTTGTGGTCTTTAAAAACGGCAAGACAGGTATCAATTTTGAACATACTGGCGTTGATGGCTCGGTCATGCTTCGACTTAATGCCCATATATACGACACCATCGATAGCGTTTCTTTTGTTGTGGACTCAACGGTTGTTACTGAATCGAATGTTGGTCCGTTAGCGCGTGCTGATGTCTCGGTTAAAGAGGTCCTGTTCGAATTAAATAGCGATTTACATCAGCTGTTAGATTCTGCCGCTCAACGCTTTATTGCTCATATACATAATACCGAGACTCGATTTTTAGATTTTTTGCCGTTTGGAAAGGCGCAAATTAAGCAATTTGGTGTGAGTCCCGATTCGTTTGTTCAATTGGCGTTGCAATTGGCCGAGCATAAGTTGTTTGGAAAATGTTTGAGTGCCTATGAAGCGGTAATGACTAGAGCATTTTTAGGCGGCCGAATAGACGTGTTGTATACCGTTTCGCCGCAATCGATCGCCTTTATTGAAGCCTTCCGCTCTAAAAGTCGTAGTAAAGAAGAGAAGATTAACGCGTTGATTTGCGCCAGTAAAAAACATATCGAAAGGGCCAATGAATGCCGAACGGGTGAGGGTATCTACACTCATTTATTGGCGCTTAAATACTGCTATAAAATCAAAGCTAAGCAGCTCGCTATCGATGCGCTGCCGGAGTTATTTTCAGACAGTGCATATCAATTGCTCACTCAGAGTGTTGTTTGTACCAGCACAACGTCAGAATATGGCGTCGACTTAGCTGGTTACGGCCCCATTGTGGATGATGGCTTTGGTATTCGATATTTTACGAAGCAGGACTCTATTCGTTTTAATATGACCAGCCGAATGAAGATGAAAGATCAACTAGCGAAAATGCAGCACTATATTGAAGAATCGTTACTCGAAATGGCAGAGCTGATGAAAAGCCAAACCGATCTCGTGGCGGAATAAAGCAAGGCTAGGCAGCAGCCAGTTTTAACTGGCTAGCTGCCTTTTGGGCTATTTTGTTAGTTTTTCTAAAATAGCTAAGGTCGGCTCGGAGCGA